>JANLIN010000108.1 GCA_024654345.1 Candidatus Komeilibacteria bacterium | reverse complement strand
TATCGTCGGTACGAAAACAGCAACTGAAGACATCAAAGACGGTCAAAAAGTAACGGTATCTTGCGCTGAGGGCGAAACGGGCAATGTCTATGAAGGAATATTGAAGTTCAAAATCAACAAAACCGATTTAGATAAAATATCTCGACCGCAGACAAAGGTGATGATGAACGTGGGTGAGCCGCGCGTGGCTTTCATGGATTCCATGATTCCTAATGATGGCGTCGGTCTGGCGCGCGAAGAGTTTATCATCAATACTTTCATCAAAGTTCATCCGATGGCGCTGTTGCATCCTGAGAAAGTCAGCAAAGCCGAGCAGAAAAAGATTGACGCTATCACTTACAATTATCCTGACAAGAAGCAATTTTTTATAGACAAGTTAGCTGAGGGAGTGGGTCGGATAGGCGCCGCCTTCTATCCGAAAGATGTGATAGTCCGTCTATCGGATTTTAAAACCAACGAGTACGCGAACTTGATCGGCGGGCGGAATTTCGAGCCAGAAGAGGACAATCCCATGATCGGCTGGCGCGGAGCGAGCCGCTACTATGATGATAATTATAAAGAGGCATTTCAACTGGAGTGCGCCGCTTTGAAGAAGGCCCGTGAGGAATTTGGATTAACTAATATAAAAATAATGATTCCTTTCTGTCGGACAGTGGAAGAAGGAAAGCGGGTCATACAGGTGATGGCGGCGGAAGGGTTGAAAAGAGGGCAAGACGGTCTAGAAGTTTATGTCATGTGTGAAATTCCATCCAATGTTATTTTAGCGGAAGAGTTTTGTAAAATATTTGATGGTTTTTCGATCGGTTCCAATGATCTGACTCAGTTGGCTTTGGGAGTGGATAGAGACTCGGCGTTGGTACGGCACATCTATGATGAAAGAAATAAGGCTGTGACCGATCTAATAGCTCAAGTTATTAGCGTCGCGCACCGACACAAGCGGAAGGTTGGGATTTGTGGACAGGCGCCCTCGGACTTTCCTGATTTCGCGCAGATGCTCGTCAGACTGGGGATCGATAGCATCTCACTGATACCGGACACTGTTATACCGACTACTCTCAAAATATTGGAGGCGGAAAAAAAGATAAAAAAAGGTAAGTAACAGCTGCAAATTTGTTTTGGTAAATAGTAAAATCCCGAGATTGTTTCTCGGGATTTAATTTTTGTAGATGAAGTATAGGAGCACGGTGAGGCCGAATATGAGAGAGCTGATAAGAGAGAAGGTGAAAATAATATAGTTATCGATGGCCAGTGCGTAGACTGTCCAGAAGGCGGCGCTGATAGCGTAAATGCTGAACAAACCTACCGATACTACGCCTCTCTTTTTCTCCTTCCACATTCCGTATGGTTGAAGTGCCGCCGGTAAAACTACCACGCCAGTGACAAGTAAGAACAGAAGATCCCATTGAGTCAGAAAAAGAAGGATGCATAGGCCAGCCAATATATAGCAGGTATTCTTTTCCCATTTTGTAAATCCTTTGTACTTAAATAAGCCAATGACGATGGGAATGTGCCAAGGTCCGCGGATCACGCTACTCAGCTCGAGAGCCATACTCTGAATCTGAAAACCGTAAATTCCAGAGGCGATGTAGAGAAAAAAACCGCTGATAAAAACAATATTAGCCACCGAACGTCCGGATTTATGAAGCAGAATTTTTTTTGTCTGATCCCATAGTCCGAAGGTGCCGGCAATAGAGAAGGCTAAAGTTACCAAAAAGCTGAAAGTCAATGAATTCCAGTCAAAATGAATGATTTCCAATTATATTCTCCTTTGTTAAAGTTCATCTCAACTTACCAGGAATTGATATTTATGTCAATTTTACGCCCAAGGTTGATTTTTTATCTGGTTTGGATTAAAGTAGGTTAAACTATTACTTTAACAAATAGGAGACCTTATGAGCTTCTTCAAACAAAAAGTGGAAGAATTACTGAATTCCGCCGGCATTAGCATAAATGGGTCTAAACCCTGGGATATCCAGGTCAATAATTCCAAGCTGTATCGACGCTTGTTATTGCAGGGCGCGCTTGGTTTGGGCGAGTCTTATATGGACGGTTGGTGGGATTGTCAACGGATAGATATGATGGTAGATAGATTGATTCGGGCCAATCTGCACGAGCGGGTGAAGGGTGTAAGCGCTTTTATAAATCTAATGGTGGCCAGCACGATGAACCTACAGAGTAAGACCCGTGCTTTTATTGTTGGACAAAAGCATTATGACATCGGCAATGATCTCTACGGAGCCATGCTGGATGAGGGGATGAATTACAGCTGTGCTTATTGGCAGAGGGCACAAGACCTAAATCAGGCACAGGTTGATAAACTTGACCTTTGTTGTCGCAAATTGAAACTCAGACCGGGCATGAAAGTGCTTGATATCGGTTGCGGTTGGGGTGGATTTGCTTTCTATGCTGCTGCAAACTATGGTGCATCTGTACACGGCATCACTATTTCACAGGAACAGGTGGATTATTGTAATGAACATCAAATCGGCAATAATGTGACGGTAGATTTGAAGGACTATCGCTCACTTCATGAAGAGTATGACGCTATCATATCTATCGGTATGTTTGAACATGTGGGCTATAAGAATTATCGGCAATACATGGAAGTTGTACATCGTTGCTTGAAACCGGATGGTTTATTTCTTCTCCATTCTATCGGCGGTAACAAATCGGTGCACTCGGGTGATCCATGGACCGAAAAATATATTTTTACAAACAGTATGTTGCCGTCCATTAAGCAGACTAGTAAAGCTAGTGAAGGCCTGTTTGTTTGGGAGGATGTCCAGAATTTTGGCGCTTATTATGATAAAACATTGATGGCTTGGTACGACAATTTTCGGAAGGCTTGGCCCGCTCTTGAGAATAAATATGGATATCGCTTTTATCGCATGTGGGCCTATTATCTTCTGAGCTGTGCCGGCTCGTTTCGTTCGCGCAAAAATCAGCTCTGGCAGATAGTCCTGGCAAAAGGGGGCGTCGACGGGGTGTATCAAGCTGAGAGATAAACAGTTATTCAAACAAATCGGAGGATAAGATGACCCGAGCAAGCGCCCTAACTCTTTACAAAAAAAGGGTAAAGCAAAATAAAAAAAAGGACAGAAAAGACAACGCCCGACTCCCTGCCGGTTCGCCCATGTATTATTACTGCGGAGCCTGTGGCCAAGAGATGGTGTTACCTGAAGCTCACGTCGAACCGCCCCCTTCGCTCTGTTCCAAATGTAAAATCTTGGTGGAGCAAGGTTGGCTGAATTGAATAAAAAAAATCCCGGGAACAATCTCGGGATTTTTTATTTCCTGTGTGATATAGTTCGTCATACTCGAAACCACAAGCGAGTCGAGTCAGACTCGACGAGTGAGGGACTGACTACGCTTTGAGAGCTTCGTCAGTTAAAATTCTCTTAATCAATATTGCCTTGCCTGAACCAGTTTTAAAATATTTCTCTAGCTCATGTTCTTGTCTTTAGTGGGACAAGACTGCTATTCCAACTCTATGGTTTTAACCCCAGAATTAAATTCTCCTTCTTTTTTCTCGACCACTTCTTGACCTGTAACTCTCGACGGTGAGCTTTCAAATATGAATCATAGGTTTCTTTATAGACAATTTTAGCCTCTCCGTGTTGCTTAACCCACGTAGCTCCTTGACCCTTATTGTGTCTTGATACTCTTTTATCAACGTTGTGAGACGCTCCAATATACAAACTATTGTCTTGGCATCTGATGATGTAGAAATAACATACCCCCATAAATATATAGGTAATTTACTCTCTACAAACTCTTATCTATAAGTGGCACTCATCTGCCTCTCGGCTTCGCCCCGAAACGTCTGACGTTTCCCGTCAAACGGGGCTTCGCTCGAGGCACTCGACTCGTTTCATCTTCTCACGGTTGAGGCCGTACTACGGCCGAAACCACGAGCGAGCTTTAACGCTAGTTAAAGCGAGTC
>JANLIN010000099.1 GCA_024654345.1 Candidatus Komeilibacteria bacterium | reverse complement strand
TTGACAAAAAATAATTTTAGTAATAATGTATCCCTGTTGTCCTTTTCAAATATACGGAGTTAGCATGAAAAAATTATACAGGTATCTATTGATGATTTTCTTCGCGTCGGCAACTATGACATTACTGATCATGGGAGCAGAGATTCAGGGAAGCTCTATGAGCTTCAAATGGTTGCCGGATCTGGAGATGATGTGGCCATCATGGTTACTGATGGCGGTGGCGGTTGGTTTTCTAGTCACTTTCATAGCCGAGGCAGCCACTACTTACAGTGAAAAATACCACTGGATATTGCCCCTGGCTGGGACCATCTTTGGTTTTTTGGTCGGTATTAGTTGGCCCGCCTTCGCATATTTTGCGGTGGTATTGGCGATTATATTGGGCTACTATACCAGCCGGTACCAAGTTTTTTTAGTGTTCCATGGTAGTTGCATTATTGGCCTGGTTTACGGGCTGGTATTCGTCAACCAACTCGGCTGGGTGGATGCTCTGACTATGTCAGGGTGGTACTCTGCTCTAATGCATAGTGGCATGATTTTCATTCTTATGACAAAAACAAAGTCTCCACGGGCACATAAGGCTTAATTTCTTAGCGACTTATCACTTATTATGAGTTAAACTCGTACTAGTGATAAAGTCGCTTTTATTTTTGTGCTTTTACTAATATAATGAAAAAAGACAGTATTAATATCTACCATATGACGAGATTAAATTTAGCTAAACAGATAGCCGGTGAAGCCGGTGAGTATCTTTTGAAGAGCTTTCATAGCTACAAAAAACCACATGTTGACTATAAGGCCAACAAAGAGTTGGTGACAAAATATGATAAGCAAGCGGAGAAAATTATTTTAAAAAAGATCAAGCAAAATTATCCCACGGATGCCATTTTGTCGGAAGAATCAGGATCGAACCGTAAACAGTCGGAGTATCTGTGGGTGATAGACCCTCTGGATGGTACGACGAATTTTGTCATGGGTAATCCAATTTTCTCAGTGTCCATTGGAATATTTTATCTGCCCGAAGGGGATCAAACAAAGGCTCAAATAGTTGCTGGTGCGATTTATTGGCCGGTGAGAGATATTATGTTTACCGCCGAAGCAGATAAAGGCGCTCGTCAGAACGGGAAAGTTATGCACGTGTCCAAAGTGGCGAAGCTGTCAGATGCAACTCTGACTTTTTGTCACGGCTCGTCTCGCCCTAACAAAATAAAGGCGGCGCGCTATATGACGAATTTAAAAAGTAAGGGCATTGACGCGCGACAATTGGGGTCAGCGGCTATCGAGCTGGCGTTGGTGGCCGCCGGCCGGACGGATAGCATCGTTATTCCCGGAGTGAATCCATGGGATGTCGCCGCTGGCATACTGATGGTCCGCGAAGCCGGCGGCCGCGTCACCGCTGAAACCGGCAAGGACTGGCATCTTGGCACGACCAATATGATAGCCACCAATGGTACCATTCATACCGCAGTTACTAAATTTTTCAAAGATGCCTAAAATAATAGATGTGAAAGTAATTACCCGAGCCCGACGCAACGAAGTGGTGAATGACAACAGGCGCTATAAGATTCGTGTCACCGCTGTCCCCACCGATGGGAAGGCCAATCAGATGGTTTTAAAATTATTATCTGATTATTTTCAACGGCCGGTATCAGCCGTTACTATCATTAGTGGTGATAAATCGAGCGTAAAAAGGATAAGAATTGATTAAAATGAGTTACAAAACACTTAGTATAGCAGTGGGTATACTGGCGGTCATATTTTTTGTAATAGCGCTTTACTTCGGTTTGCGCGATAGTTAATAGGCTACCAGGCTTTGACTGTATGATTTACTCCTTTTTTAAGAGAAATTGTGGAAAATCCAAAATTAAACAATGAAAAGCTTCCTGTTGCTGTCGAGAAAATATCTTACATTTTTTCATTAAATGCCGAAAAGCGCATTTGTGTAGTTGGTACGAGTTGTGTCGGAAAATCAACCTTGCTCAGCTATTTGCCAGAAGCAGTTGATATGGACGATTTGCTTTTCGGCAACGAACAAAAAGGAATAGAACCATTACTTACGCAAGAAGAAAGGGATTATGTTTGTGGACCTTGGACACCAGAAGTTGGACAATTTATGACTAAGAAAGCTCATGAGCTAATAAAAATTGAAGCTAGACGTCCAGTTTTCGGAACAATCGTTTTTCCATCTGATTTAGTTATTGAAATTACTGTTCCAGACAATATTTTACGAGAAAGGGTTAGACGAAGAAACGCAGATGAAAAAGATGTTTTTAATATGAAAGCACAAATTGAATCTGAAATTAAAAAGTCGGGAATAGAAAAAATCGTTGTTGAAAATATATGAAAATCTTAATTTTTCTGCAAGGCACAATATTAATGCATAAGAGTGGTAGGGGTAAAACTCGCGAGGAGATTGTGCAGCAAGTAAAAGCTCAAGAAGAATCAATTCGCGACTTTGGCTCATACATTCCAGTTAATGATGCCGTAGAAAAATTAGGGAATTGGGTTAAGCAAGGAGCAACTATTTTATACCTAAGTTCTTTGACAGAGAACAAAAAAGCCAGAGGCGATGGGATTGTTGGCAAAGAAGGTCTAAAAATGGATCAAGAAGTTCTTGATAGACATAATTTTCCAAAAGGAGAAATTTATCATCGCCAAAATGGAGAAAGTTATGCCCAAATTACTGAGAGAATTATGCCTGATATTTTGATTGAGGATGATTGCGAAAG
>JANLIN010000096.1 GCA_024654345.1 Candidatus Komeilibacteria bacterium | reverse complement strand
CTGGTGATTGTCTTCTTGGTCGTCGGCATCATTGCTTTAATTAAATATATTAAAAAATAACCATGATAAACACACGACATCTTCTCAAAGTTACTGCTGCTTGGATAAGTATCGTCTACGTTATCTGCTACGCGGTAGTGGCAATTTTCCCGCAGTCTAGGGATCTATTTGTCAGATTTTCTCTGCATTCAGACCCAGCTTTTGGAGCTGAATACCTTGGTGTCGGTTACTTCATTTCCGGCCTGATAGTCTGGAATATTGTTACTGTCCTGGCGGTTTGGCTGTTTGCTTTTCTGTTTAACAAAATTAAGAAGTAAATTATCATTATTTCCACAATATGTTGGTAAATAAGCCTTTATATATTGTTGCTTCGGTTCTCTTACTGATTGCTTTAGTAGGCTTCATTTTTGATCAGCAAACTATGAGACCACTAACCAGCGGTAGTACTGCTGGTAATGGTGACACAATTGATGATATCCCAGCAGTGCTGAATGGCGGTGATTTTGATTTTATCTTTCGCTATGGCGTGGATGCCAAGAACGAGCTCAACACTATTTCGGATAGATTCACCAGGGATATGGTGATGGAGCCGGCTGTTACTGTGGAGATGAGGCTTTCGGAGGAGGAGATGGCTGATATATACCAAAAAATAGTAAGGCTGAATCTACTCAGCAAAGATCCAAATCCCTCAAAAAACACCCGCTACGTAACCCCGTGTTCCACGTATTCCTTGAATGTCAGTATGGATGGAGTCAATGATGAATTGAAGTGGAGTGATTGCCAGGCAGAGATAGATATAAATTTCAGGGTCTTTACTGACTACTTAATTCAGCTTATCCACGCTCACCCGGAGTATAAGAATTTACCAGTGCCGACCGGAGGTTACCAGTAATAAAATTGAAGAAGGTGGCAGATTATTGCGCTTCTGAATAGATATGATATTATGGTGGTGAGAACATAAACCCTATGAAATCTTGCTACCGAATAATTCATATTCTGACGATTACCGCTCTACTGATCGGTGGGTTTATGGCGTTTAGCTGGCCGCACCAAGGGATGGCGGCGATGGAGGCGGAGACCACTCACCACTTACCGGCGGTTGAGAACGATGGTAGTTGTGATATGGAAATATGTGCGGTTGAACACAATACTTGTGAAAAGCACTGTCTGTACGAAGAAACCGGTGATGGTTCGGTTGCTACAACATCGACCCCGCGACCCAACCTGGAGATGGCGCAGGCCTGTTTATCAGGCTTTTCACCCGGTGTTATTCACCACAATCCGCCGCCCAATCCCGAAGATACATATTTATCGCAAAATTTTCTACGGTCGATTATAAAACTAGAATAGTAAAACACGAAGATCTAGAGAAATCTTTTAATTTTCGTGTTTTTTTGTATTTAACAAATTTGACCTATGAAAAAAAAGACCAAGAAACAAGCGTGGATTATTTCTGGCCTAGCCGTCGTACTGGTGCTAGTAGTCGTCTATGCGCTGAGTTCTAAGACAGCGGAGCCGGTAGTGGATGCCCAACTACGGGTGGCGGAAACCAACTGGAATTGGGGCGATATTGCCATGCGTGATGGGATAGCCAGCAAAGAGGTGGAAATGACCAACGACTCTTCGACACCGATTACTATCACTAGAATGGAGACCTCCTGCATGTGCACCACCGTACAGATAATGCACGTGGACGGCAGTAAAAGTGCTCTGCGCGGTATGGTCGGTCACGGTAGCAACGCCACTCTTTCGGAAACGATAGCGGCCGGCGAAACAGTGAAGCTAAAAATCAATTTTGATCCCAATGCTCACGGACCCAATGCCACCGGCCGGATGTCTCGTTCCATCATTCTGCAGACCAATAGTCAGGCTCAACCGGAAATAAGACTTACTTTCGTCGGTAATGTCATTAAATAAGCCTATGAAATATGTTGTCGGAATTTTAATAGTGCTGGTGGCGGTGTTAGCTTATTTGAATTTTGCTGATCCCACCGATAAGGCAACAGTCTTGGAATTTGAGGAAAAATCGTACGATTTTGGGATTGTTAAACAGAGTGGTGGTACCGTCAGTCATGAGTTCTCATTCATGAACGCCGGCGCGGAGCCAGTCATGATCACTGATGTGATGACCAGTTGTGGTTGCACGGCGGCGACGGTGAATGTCAGACAAATTAATCCGGGAGAGGAAGCCGTGTTGACAGTTGTCTTCAATCCAAATCTACACGCCGAACCGGTTGGACGTTGTTATAAGACTATAACCGTTCTGACCGAACCGGCGATGTCTGAACCGATTGAACTGAAAATTTGGGCAGAGGTGGACCTCGATTTGGGAGAAGAATTTTTCGAAGAGCCTGGTCATCCGGGGAAATTGTCGCTCGCTAGTGAAAATCTGGCGCCAGATAAGCCTTATCGTACCATCAGCGCCGCTACTCTGAAAGAAATAATGACTGATAAGCACTTTTTTCTGGTGGATGTCCACATTCCGGAGCAGACACACATCGAAGGTACGGACGCTTTTATCCCTTTTGATGAACTGGCAGAGCGTCTGACCGAATTACCTTCTGACAAAGAGGTGCCGATTGTACTCTACTGCCGCAGTGGCAGTATGAGCCAAGCGGCGGCCCAAACCTTGATTGATCAAGGATATACCAACGTCAGCCACGTTGAGGGCGGGCGGGAAGCTTTTAATCAAATTAAATAAATAACATGAGCAACAACGCCATTGATCCGCAAGAGGGTAAAACGATATCCATCAAATTACCCAAGATTAAACTGCTGTCGCTGCAAATGACGGTGCTGGTTTTACTTATTTTAGTCGGCGCACTGCAGACCATTCAGCTCTTGGCCTTGGATAGGCAGGTGTCAGCCGCCGGCTTGCGCGCGAATACAACCACTACGTCCACCGGTACTGCACCGGCAACTACACCCAATAATTCTTCCTTACCGACGATGGTCGGGGGTTGCTAAGCTTAATATGAGCATAAAATTACTAACACCAAAATTAGCACTACTCTTGCTGAGCTTGATCATGCTTTTGGGAGCTGTCTCACTATGGAGTACGCGCGTAGCTTTGTCAGAAAAAACAGCGACTTACGCAGAGGCGCTAAGGCCAGCCGTGATTGAGATCACTGTTATCCCGGCACCGGATTGTCCTCAATGTACGGACAGCGCCAGTAAATTACAGACTATCGAGTCGCAAGAAGTCAAAATATCATCTAGTACCACATTGGAAGCGTCAGCGGCCGAGGCTAAAGAGATGATGAGTAAATATGAAATAACTCGTTTGCCGGCCATCATTGTCACGGGTGAGTACAACAAAGCTAATATCAGCCCCGCTCTCTTCGAGCTGGGCGCCGTGGAAAGAGAGCAATCCTATGTTTTTGAACCGGGTCGCCCTGTTTACTATGACACCCTTACCGGTCAAACAGTAGGATTGATGAAAATAACTTACCTCGGTGACGAGGCTTGTGAGGAGTGTTATGATCCTCGAAATCATCGTCCCATATTGGAAAAGAATTTCGGCGCGGTGATAGATACGGAAAGCTTTGTCGATGTTGGTATGGCCGAGGGAAAAAAACTGATCAGCCAGTACAACATAACCGAGTTGCCGACTGTCATTCTTACCGGCGATGCGAATAAATACCCCGGTTTGGAGGCGGCCTGGAAAGGCGTTGGTACCGTAGAAAGTGATGGCGCCTTTGTTTTTCGAAAGAATAGCGCCCTGGGTAAAGTAGTCTATCGCGATCTGCAAAAGAACATCTTGGTTCGACCGGCAGAAACTAACCAATAAAAAAATATGAAATTAATTTCCGATCACAAAGTTCTCTTCAGTATTTTGATAGCTGTCTTGGTTATCAATCAAATCGCTATCTTTAGCGTTAGTCGGGCTCTGGGAGTAGAGCATAAATATAGCATGGGGATTTTTCAAGCCAAGACGGCCATGGCGATGGAGATAATGATGCCGATACCCAATGAAGATGGAAAAACTACCCACTTGAAAATGATGCCTACTATCACGGAGGTACCCGGTGAACCGGGGAGTGGAGATGTGGTGGCCGATGCCATGGTGGTGATGATGGCGAAGGGGACCCCATTTTACGCTCCGGCTGGTATAAGTTTTGATGATCCGGTAGGTTCACTGCAACTATGGCACCAGTCTGAGAAACAAAAATTATCACCGGACGACAATCAACGATACCAACGTTTGATTGGCCTCTTTCCCTGTAATTTTTGCTGCGGCTCACCTACCAGTGTCACTTTTAATGGGCGGTGTGGTTGCGCGCACGCGAAAGCGGCGCGAGGCTTCTTCAAATATATGTTGCAAAATTTTGGCGACAAATACACGGATGAACAGTTATTCGGAGAAGCTTACCGTTGGCAGGCAATATGGTACCCGTCCGGCGTGGTAGAGGATTATCTGCTGGCTACCGGGCGCGGGGATGCGATTGGTCATAAGCCCCATGGTGGAGCTGGTAGTGATGGCTTCCATGGACTTCAAAAGCAATAATATGCCTTGGAAAAAAACGATAATAATTATCGGTATCGGTTTGGCTTTGGCACTGGCGATGTTTTATCTACTCAAACCGCCGGTGAAGATCGCGGGACAGATCACGGTTGACCCTCGTCTGGTGGAATGGGGTGAAATAAGGCGTAGCGACGGACTACAAACGGCGGCTATCACAGTGACCAATATTGGCAATGATGATCTGATTATCAATCGTCTCTCCACCAGCTGTGGTTGCACGTCGGCCGTCATGGATGAAAGTCCTTTGTCCCCGGGTGAAAAACGCATAATGGAGATCACTTTTGATCCGACCGTCCATCCGGACGAAGTCGGTCCGGTGGCCAGAGTTGTTTACTTACAGACCAATGATCCGGATGACCCTGAAATAGAAATAGATCTAAGCGGTGTAATAGTACCTCAATAAAGATGAAGAAAATAATAATTGTCATAAGCGCAATATTGCTGTTCTTAACAATGGCAGAATTTGCCCAGGCTCAACCGGTGGAGAAGAAGGCACAGATTTTCTTCAATGAAGCCTGTGCTGATTGCGGTGTCTGGGTTCAGTCGGTGCTACCGGAAGTTTTTGCGCGTCATGGCTATGTTGTGGAGTTCAAGGACTACATAAATCGTCGAGAGAATCGCAAAGAATTAAGCCAGCTAAATAGCCAGTGGAATGTCCCTTTTGCCCTACAAAGTCATATCGAGATATTCGTCGGTGATAATCTGCTGATTGGTGGCCATGTTCCAGTGCCTATCATCGACTATCTTTTGGAGAACCCCGATCAATATGAGCGACTACTGGTATATCAGGACAAAATGCACGGTGAAGAAACGGCGTATGAAGTTTGGGATTTTGCAGGTGAGATAAAGATGTATCCCATTGATGAACCGATAACCACTTATCTGGCCGAGCGGGATAATGAAGACTTAACAGTATCAGAGAGGAGTTTTTGGGATTTATTATTCCTTATCACTGGGGCGGCCTTTTTAGACGGTCTCAATCCTTGCGCCTTTGCGGTCTTGTTATTCTTTATTGGCTTTTTGTTTGCTTTGAAAAAAACGCGGGCCAAAATTTGGCAAATGGGAATCGTTTATGTAGCTGCCATTTATCTAGCCTACCTTCTGATTGGTTTGGGCATAGCGCAGGCCATCATAATCTCCGGTAGTCCGCACTTGTTTGCCAAGATTGGCGCCTATTTGGTGATCGGGCTGGGCATCATCCAACTACTGGGGTTAATTTTTCCCTATTTCCCCATCCGCCTGCGTATTCCAATGTTTACTAAATCTACTTTGGAGCACTGGTTGCACAGAGCAACTCTGCCGGCCGCATTTGTGGGTGGATTCTTAGTCGGGCTATGTACGTTTCCTTGTTCCGGGGGTATATACGTGGCCATCATCGGTTTAATATCGACGCAAGGGTCGGTTGGTACCGGTATAGCCTGGATGTTGTGGTACGACCTCTTTTTCATCCTGCCACTGCTGATCTTACTGGCACTAGCCGCCAACAAAAAATCAGCCGCCAAATTACAGCAATGGGAGCGATCGTCCGCCGTCCGACTGAAATTAATTGGCGCGCTGTTGATGCTAGTGGTCGGCATTGTCATTCTTGTATTCTTTACCTAAAAAAATGAATCTGATACCTCTGATTTCATTACCGCTGATATTTTTGGCGGTAGTGGCTCTAAAACCAAAAATTAAAAATAGTGTCAGTCTTAATATTTGTGCGGTCTGTATTGCCGTGGCGGGAACATGGCTTCTCCTGGGAGCTCTTTATCTAGCGGGATATGCCGTGTCTCTGCTTTCGCTGGGGATACTGATGGGCATGAGTGCGACCGGATTGATGTATCGATTGGAAAAAGTTTATCAGCAAAAACAGCTACGCTATTTCTGGGTGGTGAGGGGGATCATTATTATTGGTGGCTATTACACGATTTGGTTTCTACTCACGGAACAGATTAGTCAGGCCACCTTGTTAATAATAATTTCTCTGCTGGGGATCATAGTTATGACTTTTATTCCTCAGTCAACCACTTTGGCACCAGTTCCGGCTGGCAATAAACATAAAAACAAAAATATTTTAAACAACTTAGATAACTGTTGCTAATATGAACAAAAATTTAGCCTTTAGCTTACTTATTGTGGCCAGCGTCTTGACGGGGTTTTTTCTCTTTCGCTCTCCGGCCGAAAATTCTCAACCGCCACTGACCATCGTGGAGCAAAATAGCCCGGACAAAATCATGACCTTATCCCAGGATGGGATAGATATTGAAATCGAAGCGATAGATCAGCGGCCGGAAGCCACTGTCATAACACTAAATATGAACAATCACTCTTATGACTTAGGAGATGCTCGTATTTATGAGACAGCCACTCTCAATGATCAGACACCACTGCAATACGAGATTCAATCATCAGCTGTCGGTGGGCATCATGTCACGGTACTGTTAGAATTTCCCTCTACTACTCAGGGTTCTTTGGTGATATCACCGGCCGCGCAATCAACCTTTACTTTTGAAAACCTATGGTAGAAAAAAAATATCACATTGTAGGTTTGCACTGTCTATCTTGCGTCTGGAAGATAGAAAGCGCGCTGTCAGCGAAGCCGGAGATAAAGAAAGTGCGGGTAGATTTAAATAGGGGACAATTAACCGTTGCATCTGCTACAGAATTATCCTTGAGTGACTTGCAACAATCTTTGACGGCACTTGGAAATTATAGGTTGAGTGATGATAGTGAACGAAAAGGGAATGCATCTGTCTGGTGGTGGGGCACAGGGAGTTTTATTTTTATTCTCCTGGCTTTTTATCTGGTGCAGGTGATAGGGATGAGTAGCTGGACATTGCCTTTGGAGTTTATGACAAATTTTTGGTACTTTACTCTCCCTTTGGCAGTCGGTTTCGCCACCCAAGTATTTATATGGCGGTCGTTGCATCAGCTTTCTCTTCGACGCGGCAGCGGTGTCGTGGCAGCTTCCGGCGGGATTTCAGGCGGCGCGATGTTAGCCTGTTGTTTGCACAATTTCATTCCTCTGCTGGCGGTTATCGGTCTGAGCGGGTTGGCGACTTTCTTTAGCCTGTACCAAACAGAGACATTTATTTTCAGTCTGGCGGTGACCTATGGGGGTGTAGCCTATATGCTTTCCCGATATATTTCAGCCAATCGTCACGTTGATAAAAATTGTCACTCCTGAGTGATTGATGATTGAGGAATTTTACATCTCGGGCAAAAAGTTTTATATTTAACTATATAGAATAATTAATGCCATTTTATGAGCAAAATAGAGTACAAAAAGCCTGCCGCTGACGAATTATCTGAATTGGCGTTGGATGAGAGGGGAATCCCCAAAAAGCTGGATGATCAAACGGAACCGGACGAATTGGTTGAGCATTACTACAAAAAATTTGACTTTCAGTCGACGATTCCTGGCCATTTGGTAAAACCATTGAATAAGAAGGACTATTTTGCCAGTGAGATTGAGAATTACGTTGTCACTTCGCCGGCAGCAGCCAAAGATCTGTTGGATGAATATGTGACAGAGTATGAGAAGGTGAAAGACAATCTGGAAGAAGGTCTGAGTAGAGCTTATGACGCCAAGGCTCAGTATTCTCAAATACGCCGTGATACCGTCGGACTACGTTTATTACAAACGATCGAAGTTGATATCCTGACGATTAATTTAAACTTGAAGAAGGTGGAAAAATTGATGGAATACCTGAAGGAAAAATCTTTAGCTGTTGTAATCGGTAAAGAAAAAAAGTAGAGAGTCAAAATCTCCTCTATTCTGTTCTGGAGCTAGGTTTCATGTTAACCAAGAATATTTTTTCTAAGTGCTCAGTCGCGCAATTACACCATTACGCGGTTCTAAAATTATATTTTTTTTGGTATACTTAACACCATTATGAAAAAAAGTCATTCAAAAGAAATTGCTAAATTTTTTTGCCTCGTATTTATTACCGGTATTCTTATTTTCAACTCGGGCGGAGTAAGTGATGCCAAAGCGGCCGCCGTCCCAGATAGCGATGATACTTATGAGGAATTTGATCCGACAGTAGCGGAAGAGTACGTTGAGCTTCCGGACGTGCCGGAGGCGCAATTCTTTCTGGCGAAGATTATTGAAGTTCTCGACGAAAGAGTGGAAGAGATACCCGGGGGGTATGTGGAGGAGGTGCAAGAAGTGCGAGTTGAGATCACTAGTGGACAAGAGAAGGGGAATGTTCTGACTCTGTCACACGGTGGAATTGTGACGGTGGATCAGTACCAGAAGGTGGAGCCGGGAGATAAGGTCATTTTGGTGAAGACTTTTAATGCCGATGGTGACGCCCAGTATTATATCAACGACCACTACCGTTTGACGCCGATGGCGATTGTGCTTGGTATATTTATCTTACTGGCGATATTCTTTGCGCGATGGAAAGGTGTAGGATCGATCCTCGGTCTCGGTTTCAGTATTTTGATATTGGCTCAGTACATTGTGCCACAGATTATTGCCGGCGGTGATCCACTGACGATCACTATTATTGGTACTTTTTTGATTGCCGGTGTTTCTTTATTCATGGCTCATGGCTACAATAAACGGACGTTGGTGGCCTTTGGCAGCACCATGATTACCTTGATCATAGTTTTGTTCGTTTCCAAATTCTTTGTTGAATTTTCCAATCTTTTCGGACGGGGAACGGAGGAGGCGATGTTTATTCAGCTGGGACAGCTTTCTTATATAAATTTGCGAGGGCTCCTTTTGGCCGGAATAGTGATTGGTACTTTGGGTGTACTGGATGACATTACCACGGCGCAGACGGCAGTGGTCGGAGAGCTACGTCAAGCTAATCCTAGTTTATCTCTCAAGGAACTTTATCGCCGAGGTCTGATAGTGGGACGAGAACACATAGCGTCACTGGTGAATACTTTGGTTTTGGCCTATGCTGGTGCGTCTTTACCACTATTCATTTTATTTTCCTTCAATGATCAGGCCCCCATTTGGCTAAAATTGAATAGCGAAATAATCGCCGAGGAGGTGATAAGAACTATTATCGGCTCCACCGCTCTTATTTTGGCGGTTCCAATCGCCACGATGCTGGCCGCCTACTTTTTAAGGAATGAGAAGATTTCTGATCAACCACTGTCTCATTCGCATAGTCACTGATAATATACATGAAAATAAAAATCGGTATCCTGTTTGGAGGTCAGTCACCCGAGCATGAGGTATCAGTAAGATCGGCGCGCAATATTGTCGCCGTTCTGAATCCAGAGAAATATGATTTGACACTCATCGGCATTGATAAACAGGGCCGGTGGTTTTGTAGTCGTAGCTTGGACAAGCGGCTGGCCCAGGGAGACTACGCGGAAGCGGTTGTGACCAACGAGTCTGTTTTGGTAGCCTTATTACCCGGTGGCCAAGGTCAGCTGGTAAATATGAGGGGGGAAGAAATATCCAGATTGGATGTGATTTTTCCCGTATTGCATGGACCCTATGGTGAGGATGGTGTCGTTCAGGGTTATCTGCGGACTGCCGGTGTTCCCTATGTGGGGACAGGAATATTGGGCTCAGCGGTAGGAATGGACAAAGATGTCATGAAACGGCTACTGCGCGAAGCCAATCTGCCGATTGCGAATTTTATAGCTTACCAGCCTACTGATACGATAGATTTCGCTGTTGTTAAAAGCAAACTTGGATTACCCGTATTTGTTAAACCGGCTAACATGGGATCATCAGTAGGTGTAAGCAGGGTAACCAATGAGAATGAATTGAATGCTGCTTGTCGAGAGGCATTCCGGTATGATAAAAAAATTATCATAGAGGAGGAAATAACAGGACGGGAAATAGAGTGTGCGGTTATTGGAAACGAAAATCCCCGAGCTTCATTACCCGGGGAAATTATCGTTAATCAGGATTACTATTCGTACAAAGCTAAATATGATGATAGTTCGCCGACGGTTTTGAAAGCGCCGGCGGATTTACCACTTGCCATTCAACAAAAGATTATGACTTTGGCGATTCAAGTATTCAAGACTTTGGCCGCGCGCGGGCTGGCGCGAGTGGATTTTTTTCTTCGCCCGGACGGCGGAGTGATTATCAATGAAATCAACACTCTGCCGGGTTTTACTTCGATCAGCATGTATCCCAGGATGTGGGATGTGAGTGGGCTTTCTCAAGAACAGCTGGTTGAGGAATTAATATCGCTAAGTTTAGCCAAGAATTAACGTAGAAAACATTCCAACCATTCCAACCAACCCCAGGGGTCGACGACCCCTGGGGTTGGTTGGAATGGTTGGTTGGAAGCTATTTATCGCCACCACTCAGTAAAACTTTGCCAGAAACTGCCGGTCTGATCGTTTATTTTGACGGCGGCGCGACGCTGACCAGCCAGTATCGATGTGATGATATCCCCCTCGGTGGTAGCGGCAATATCATAGCCACCTCGCCACCATTCTTCCCAAGCATAACCCTCATCTATGACCAGTCCAGTGGGGGAGAAGATACGCAGATGCGGCCCGCCGTTACTGGCCGGCATGGTCATAATTTTGATACCGTAACTGGTGCTTTTGGCGGCGCTAAGCCGAACGCCAAACCGAGCTTCGGGCGCGTAGGCCATAAATTCCGAATTAAGTTGTAGGTCATTGTTGAAAACACGGATATGAGGTCCGCCTCCCTGACCGGGGGAGGTGATTACAAAACCCTTGGTCAATAAGCCCGCCGGCACAGCCGCCACATCCACGCCACCACGAAAACCGGCCGCATAGGCAAAGACTTCTGTTAGGAGCTGGCCGTCAGCGTTGAAGACGCGAACGTGCGGTCCACCGCCAGCGCCGGCACCGGTAATTATTTCGGCCTTACCATCGCCATCCAGATCGGCGGCGGCAATATTCACACCACCACGCCAGGCGGGATTGTAAGCCATGAATTGATTCAAAACATTCCCCTTTTTATCGAATATGCGAATATGTGGTCCGCCGCCTTGTCCGGGGGCGGTAATTATTTCCAGACTGCCGTTGCCGTCTATATCACCCAGCGCTACATCGACGCCACCACGGAAGCGATCGTCGTAAGCCATAAACCCTCCCAATGGTTGACGCTCGGCACCGAAAATACGTATGTGTGGACCGCCGCCACGACCGGCACCGGTTATAATTATCTTTTCGTTCAGATTATTATCTTCAGCAAAAGCAATATAGGTACCACCCAGAAAATCATTGCCATATGGTACTATTTCATTGTCTTGGATGGGAGACGGCGTGAAGGAGTGCACAACGGTAGCTTGTTTCAAACTGTTATAGGGGTTGATCGGTGCGCGATCCGATCGTCGAATCTCAAAATGTAAGTGTGGCGGAGTGGTTTCGGCGTTACCGCTATCACCAATATAACCAATCAGCTGACCAGTTTTGACTTCGTTACCTCTCTCAGTATAGGGAGCGTAAGCGTGCATCCCACCGCCACGCCCATCATCGGTGCCGGGGTTATCATTATTTAAGTGCAAGTAGTGATAAGTAAAACCATCTTCAGCGCGAATGGTGACGGCGTATCCCCAACTGGCTTCCGGGTAAGGAACGTAGGATATTTGACCATCTACAGCAGCCACCAGCGGTGTCTTTTTGGGGGCAAATATATCGATACCTTCATGCTGGCGGTCACCGGCTCGGGGGGCACCAAAATTATCATTGACCGTGTGAGATCCTAAGATAGGAAAAGTTATAGTTTTCACCTCATCGGCGCGAGCGGCCGAAGAGGGTAGAATCAAAGTGGTGGCCAAAAAGGCCAATAAGATTAGATTTTTGCGCATGGTTAAATAGACGATAAGTTGCTGTCATTCTTTCAGAATTAAGTTAAGAAATCATTATTGCTAAACTTTTTCATCTGTGGTATACTCCCCCCTAGGGGGACTAGATAACCAATATTATGAGGAAAAGTACCAAAAAAACCACTCAAAATAAGTTTGTTCATCGCCTACAGATTATCGGCGGCCATGTGGCCGCTATTCAAAAAATGATTGAAAATGATGAATACTGCGTTGATATCGTTCACCAGTCACAAGCCGTGCAAAGAGCCTTAAAAAAGCTTGATCGGTTGTTATTGGAGGAGCACATCAATGAATGTGTTGTTCATCAGATTCAAACAGGTCAGACCAAACGCACTACCGATGAATTATTGCGTCTATTTGATTATAAATAAAAGTATTAAATTATTTACCAACTCATATGCTATACCGGTTGACAATCAGTGGGATGAGCTGCAATGCTTGTGAAGCTTTGATCAATCTGACGGTGAAAGAAATAGGCGCGGAAGTCGTAAGTCTTGGCCAAAACGAGGGTCAGGGCGTGTTGGTGCTGGATACTCCCGCGGCGGAGATGATGGAGGAGGTTATCAATATTATCAATGGTTTAGGGAAATACAAAATTACATCAGTTAAAGAATTATAATATGAAGAAGATTTATCTAATTGTGGGCATGCACTGTGCCTCGTGTAAAAATTTGATTGAAAAAATGGTCGGTAAATTATCGGGGGTGGCATCTGTCAACGTGAATTTTGGTACGGAAAAAATGACGATCGAATATGACGAGTCAAGGGTTACGGCCGCTGATTTAGTGGCGGCGGTCGGTAAGGCTGGTTCTTATAAACTAATTATTGATAATGATACGGAAGTATTAGCACCAATTCATCACCAAGGCCACGCGGCGGAAAAAGAAGGCGGACAGCACGATCACGCGAGCATGCTCAAGCGTGAGGATTATCAGCGACTGAAGAAGACGGTGATCTGGGTCGGGCTAGGATCGATACCATTCGTGTTGGTCATGCTCAGTATGTTTATTGCTTTCTGGTCAGGGGTGGAGAGTCAGATTGCGCCGTGGGGATATCTCAATTTCGGGTCGGCGGCTTACCGACTAAATACTTTTAATTTAGCCCAATGGTTGTTAGCGACGCCCCTTATTTTAATCGGAGGCCGACAGTTCTTTAGGAGTGCTTGGCATGCCTTGAAAGTAAGGACAGCCAACATGGATAGCTTGATTGCGCTGGGCACTTTTACGGCTTGGGCTTTTTCCAGCATTGTGACCTTTGCGCCGGCTATTTTCGGCGAAATTGCGGCGGAAGTTTTTTTTGAGGCCGGTGTTTTGATCACCTTCTTTGTACTTCTGGGCAGACTTCTAGAGGCGAGAGCCAAAGGGAAAGCCAGCGATGCTATACATAAATTACTGGCCTTGCAGGCCAAGGAAGCCTCTGTTATCAGAGATGGAGTGGAAATAAAAATTCCCGTGGCAGAGGTGAAAATCGGAGATCTAATAAGGGTTCGGCCGGGTGAAAAGATACCGGTCGATGGTCAGATAAAGGAGGGTGTTAGTACGATTGACGAATCAATGGTGACGGGTGAATCTTTGCCGGCTGAGAAAACCGTTGGCGACGCTGTGATCGGTGCCACCATCAACAAAACCGGCTCTTTTATCATGACCGCCGATAAGGTGGGGGGTGACACTTTGCTCGCCAATATAGTACGGATGGTAGAGGAAGCACAGGGTACTACCGCGCCTATACAGAAAAAGGCCGATCAAATATCAGCAGTTTTTGTGCCGATAGTTATAGTATTTGCGCTCATAGCATTGGGATTTTGGTTGTGGATCGCGCCGCAGATCACTGGTCTAATGATTAGCGGCTCAGCCTTACAATTGGCCTTCTATGTGGCGACGGCGGTGCTGATAATAGCCTGTCCCTGTGCTCTGGGGTTGGCGACGCCGACCGCCATCATGGTTGGTACCGGCAAGGCCGCTCGCCTAGGGATATTAATCAAAGACGCTACCGCCTTGGAAAGGGCGCATAAAATTAGCACCATCGTTTTTGACAAAACAGGTACGCTCACCAAGGGACAGCCGGAGGTAACGGATGTTAAACTAAAACCGGAATCGGATCGAGATAAAGTCCTGACCTACGCCCTGGCGGTGGAAGATTTGTCAGAGCATCCACTATCAGATGCGATTGCTAGTTATGTCAAAAAGAATTTGAATATATCACCTCTAAACGTTAAAAATTTCCAAAGTTTCGCTGGGCGCGGCGTGGGTGGTGAAGTGGAAGGGCAGATGATATTAATGGGTAATAAAAAACTTCTGCAAGAGCAGGATATCGCCATTGCTGAGTGGGCGACGGAGGCGGCGCTGGAATTCAGCCGACAGGGGAAGACTCTTATTTATATGGTGTTAAACAAAATAGTGGTGGCCGTATTCGCCCTGGCCGATGTCATCAAAGAAGATACTCCGGCCGCCATCGCGCGCTTGCACGAATTCAATATCAAAGTCGTCATGTTGACAGGGGATAATCAGCAGACAGCTGATGCTATTGCGACGCAACTTGGTATAGATAAAGTTATAGCGGAAGTATTACCCGCTGACAAAGTAAGGGTGATAAAAGAATTACAGCAAGCAAATAGCGAAGCGGTGGTGGCTATGGTAGGGGACGGCATAAATGACGCGCCGGCGTTGGCGCAGGCAGATATCGGCATCGCCATGGGGACCGGTACTGACGTGGCTATTGAGACCGGTGATATTGTATTGGTGAAAGGTTCTTTGCCGAAAGTGGTCGAAGCGATCGTTCTTTCGCGGCAGACACTGGGGATAATAAAACAAAATCTCGGTTGGGCCTTTGGCTACAATATACTGGCCATTCCGGTGGCGGCCGGTGTGCTTTATCCTTCTTTTGGACTCTTATTATCGCCCATTATCGCCAGCGCGGCCATGGCCTTCAGTTCGGTATCAGTGGTAATAAATAGTCTGCGCTTGAAAACTTTGACGGTGAGTAATCGCTTAATTTCCGATCTTGCCTTCTATTTTTTGATCCTCCTATTTATATCGTTAACCGCTTTTCTCGGGTTGAGTAAATAATCCTAACTGTTTTTAGCTAGCACGATGGCCGTGATTGACGCGGCACCGGCCTCTTTTAGTACTCGAGCCTGCTCGTTGAGAGTGGCGGCGGTGGTAATGACATCATCGACTAGTAATATATTTTGGCCGGCGACCGCTTCCGGATGGGTGATGCGGAAGGCGTTGCGCATATTTATTAATCTCTCTTCTCGTTTAAGATCGGCCTGGTGCGCCGTGTTCTTTATTCTTCTTATACAGTCGGTTCGTAGATGATGGGCGAAATTGAGGGCTAGGATTTTGGCTAACAATTCACTTTGATTAAAACCCCTTTCCTGAAAGCGGCGGCGATGCAAAGGGGTGGGGATGACAAGGTAAGACTCCTTGTCTGTGGGTAAATTTTGAATTAGTAAATCCGCCAAGGGCGTGGCCAAAGAGTGTACGTGGCCATACTTGAAGGCCTGTATCATTGTTTGCAGAAGCGGATTTTCATAGGGGGCGGCGATGATTATTTTATCCAGCCATACTTGGGGCTGGCAAAGTGCGCAAATACTGTCATCAGTCTGACTGCGGTTACAAATGGGACATTGCAGATTATAACGGGCCGGGATGGTTTGCCTGCAGGTCGTGCATAAAATCTGACCCTCAGCTCGACAACCGATGCAAAGAGTGGGAAATATTACCTCGAGAATTATTTGCAGTATTTTCATAAAAAAAATCCGCTCAGTGCGGATTTTTTATAGTTTAATAAAGATTACTCTACTAGTCTATTTTGACCTTATCCTTTTGTACATTTATTTTCAGAATTTTCTTATCGGTCATCTCTTCACTGAGCATTTTGTCAGCCAAGGGTGCTTCAATATGTTCCTGGATAGCGCGTCTGATACCGCGGGCTCCTTGCTCCGGTGAAAATCCCTTGTCAACCAAAAAAGTGAGAGTTTTTTGCGAGACCTCGGCCTTCAGCTGTTGTAGTAAAAGTCGTCGGAGTAGCTGTTCCATTTGTAGACGAGCTATTTTGAGCAGAGATTCTTTGTTGAGTGGTTTAAAAATTATCACATCATCAATACGGTTGAGAAATTCGGGACGGAAGTGCTCTTTGAGCCCTTTTTGTATACGCTGACTCAGGTCAATAAACTGCTCTTCGGATTTCTTCTCCGCCGAACCAGTGGAGAAGCCGATCGCCGCCTGACGGTTGAATTCTTGCAGGCCGATATTTGAGGTCATGATAATGATCGTGTTTTTGAAATTGATTGTCTTGCCGGTAGCGTCAGTGAGGTGGCCGTCTTCCAGGATAGACAGTAGGAGATTGTAAACATCGGGATGAGCTTTTTCTATTTCATCAAACAGGATCACTGAGTAGGGCTGGTGTTTGACGGCGTCGGTCAGCTTGCCTTGTTCTTTGTAGCCAACGTACCCGGCGGGAGAGCCGATCAGCTTCGAAATATTGAATTTCTCGGAAAATTCAGACATATCAATTCGAACTAAGGCATCTTTGCGACCGAAGAACTCGCGGGCAATGACTTTGGCGGTCTCGGTTTTGCCGACACCGGACGGTCCCAGAAATATGAAGGAGCCGACCGGGCGGTCGGGATTGGCGAGGCCGGTACGAGAACGACGGATGCTTCTGGCGATGGCGCGGAGGGCATCATCCTGACCGATGACATGTGCCTGTAGCTCTTTTTCTAGCCCCATCAATCTCTCCTTTTCGGTCAGAGCCAGTTCGTGCACGGGTACATTTGTAATCCGAGAAATAACTTCGGTAATATCCTGGCGGCGAATGGTGCCTAGTATCTTGCCGCTATTGGCGTCATCAAGGTTGCTCAGCTCCTCCAACTTGTCCAACAATTCACCTTCTTTTTCTTTTAAAGCCAAAGCGTGGGAAAATTCCTCGTTAGCGATCGCGGCTTCTTTTTCCTGTTTCAACTTTTGCAGTTTATTTTCATAGCCACGGATAGCTTTGCCACGACCGTCTTTGGTCATTTCCACTTTCAATTTGGAAGCGGCTTCATCAATTAGGTCAATGGCTTTATCCGGCAAGAATTTATCTTGC
This sequence comes from Candidatus Komeilibacteria bacterium, assembly GCA_024654345.1. GTDB lineage: Bacteria > Patescibacteriota > Patescibacteriia > UBA1558 > UBA1558 > JANLIN01. Next base: position 2,507 of record JANLIN010000096.1, on the reverse strand, counting down.
AGATAGCGGACGCTAAGCTCAACCGCGGCCGTGATGGCTTCATCGGAGATTTTGACCCGGTGAAATTTTTCGTAATTTTTTCGCAGACCCTTGAGAATATCAAGTGCCTCTTCGGCCGTCGCTTCTTTGACGGTGATAGGTTGAAACCGTCTTTCGAAGGCGGGATCGGTTTCAATATGTTTTTTGAACTCCTCGCGCGTGGTGGTGCCAATGCATCGTAAGTGACCGCGGGCCAACTCCGGCTTGATGATATTGGCCGCGTCCAAAGAGCCGGCCGCCGAACCGGCGCCCATCAGATTGTGGATCTCGTCAATGAATAGAATTACATTTTTACTTTTTTTTACTTGTTCCACCAATTTCTTGATACGGCTCTCAAATTCTCCGCGGTAAATCGTGCCGGCGATCATAGATCCAAGGTCCAGACTATAAATCTTTTTGTTAGCCAGAACGTCAGGTACTTTACCCTCGGTAATCCTTTTGGCTAAGCCCTCGATGATAGCCGTCTTACCAACGCCGGGATCGCCCAATAGAATAGGATTGTTTTTAGTACGACGGGATAAGATTTGAATAAGTCTCTCGATCTCTTTTTCACGACCGATAACGGGGTCAATATCTTTTTGTACTTCATCGTCGGTTAGATCAATGGTGTATGTCGTCAGACCACCATTATCCGCGCGAGCGGGACCCATCCCAAACATTCTTTCCATCTCTGACTCGGGATTTTCTTCATTGTCCTCTTCATTTCTACCGGCTGTGAGATCGCTAAATTTGGAAGTACTGCGTAGGATAGCTTCCAGATTGTCCCTCATCACCGAGGGTTGAATATTTTTACTATGAAGAAATTTAAGCAAATTTCCGTCTTGAGTGGTGAGAAGACTGCTCAGCAAGTGCTCTGTACCAACATAACGATGACGGTATTCATAAGCCTCACCGATGGCCCGTTCGATGGCTTTCTGCGTAACCGGTGACAGAGAGGGGATATTCTTGTCTTGATTTGAACGATGATCGGTAAGAATGACCACAATATCCTTGGCGCTTTCGCCGGTCAAATTCTCTTTGCTTAAAATATCGGCGCCAATAGAGCCCTTTTCCACGGCAATGGCGTAAAGTAAATGCAGGGGTTCCACGGTTTGATTATTCAAACTGACAGCCAACTCCTGGGCCGTGATGAGCACTTTCTTGAAGTGGGTGGTAAATTTTTCGAAGGTTGATTCTAGGTTATTCATCATATTATATAGTTTGCTAGTTGTCTCGTGTATAGTGTATTAAAGTGGATTGGGGAGATAAAGTCAAGGTCTGACTAGCTTCGGACTCATCTACCATGTATAATGCAGCTTATGAAACATAATTATCTATCATTTCTAATTCTCGGTAATCTACCGGTGCTGTCGGTCGCGGAAGTGGTAGCTTACCTGGAGGCCAGGAAAATAAGCTACGATATTGTTGACGTCAACACGGCGGTGTTATTACTCCGTCATGACACGGCTGTGGATTGGTCTGAATTGGGTGGGGTAAAGAAAGCGGGTAAAATATGTGGTGAAAGCGGTGATCTGAATATGTCCACGGCCAGGGTATTGCTAGAAGAGCATCTGCCGGCGGACAAAAAAATCTTTGGCTTTTCTTTTTACAATCTTACTAGCGCCGCATTAAAAAGAGCTAAGGGAGATTTTGAACGGGAAGCTCTGACCTGGAAGAAAGAATGGCGCGCTGTCGATAAAATAAGAGTGCGTCTGGTGAAATCGCGTTTGCCGGAAATGAGCAGTGTGATTGTGGGGCAGGAGAAACTACTGCCGCCGCAGGGAATGGACGTGGTCATCATTGGGAGCGGCCATAAATTTTTTTATGGCTATACCGAATCTATCCAAGACTATCGGCTGTATGGGGAACGTGACTTCGGCAAACCGGTACGGGATGAATTACGCGGTATGATGCCGCCAAAGTTGGCGCGGATGATGATTAATTATAGCCAAAACTCAAGAGAGGTGGGGATTCTTGACCCTTTTTGTGGTGTAGGGACTTTGCCTTTGGAAGCCTTGAGTCTCGGTTATAAAAAAATATTTGCCGGTGATATAAGTCCGGAAGCAGTCATGGCGACGCAAAAAAATATCAACTGGTGGAAAGAAAATAATACCTCCGAGGCGACCGTGGATATCAAAAAAGCGGACGCTCGTGAGGTGAGTAAATCATTTCCGAAAAATGTGCGGTCCATCATCACCGAGCCTTATTTGGGACCACTGGTTAAACAAAGTACTACGCCGGTACAGGCGCAAAAAGCAATGGAAGAATTAAAAAATTTGTATCGACAGTGTTTTCGCGAATGGCAACGATTTTTACCGGTGGGAGGGAGAGTGGTCATGATCTGGCCGGAGTATCATGTTCAAGGCAGTAAACTGACTATCAATTTGGATGATAAATTAGTCGCCGACGGCTGGGTGCAAATAGATTATCTACTCAAAAATTCTATTCTCGGTGCTTGGCGACGCGGTTTGCCTAAAGCGGAGCAAAGA
>JANLIN010000094.1 GCA_024654345.1 Candidatus Komeilibacteria bacterium | reverse complement strand
TTTAATTATCCGCAAAGTACCCGAGGCACATGAAGTGCCTCGGGTACTTCAGTAGTCAATCCGGGCTAGGCGAAGACAATTTTGGATCAACATGGCGATCGTCACTGGACCGACACCACCCGGCACTGGCGTGATATGGGAACATTTATCGTAAACGTCATTAAAATCGACATCACCGACAGTCTTATCTCCCATTTTGTTTGTGCCAACGTCAATTATGATAGCATCACGTTTGATGTTTTCTTTCTTTATGAGGAGAGGAGAGCCAACGGCGACTATTAACACATCGGCGGATTTTGTTTTAACCGACCAATCCTCATCTGTTATATGAGCGTGATTTGCGGTCAAGCCTTGTTTTTTTAAGTAGGCTTCGTTGGCATCGGCGAATTCGTCACTATTGGCCAGTACACACGCTTGGCGACCGGCCAGTGCTTCGCCGGTTGATTTTAATAATAAAAATATACCCTCGGCTAAACCGGGTGCCTGACTATTTCCTTCCCGCAAGGCCTGTCTATTAACAGGGTGAAAACCATCAACATCTTTTTTTGGATCAATGGCGGCGATAATTCTAGTTGCATCCAGATGATCAGGCAGAGGTAATTGAACTAAAATACCATCCATCTCGGGGTCGGTATTCAAAAAATCTATAATTTCTAAAACAGCCTCGGTGGTCGTGGTACGATCCAAAGTATACAAGCTGAATGTAATGCCGACTTTTTCGCAGGCTTTTTTCTTCAATGAAACGTAGAGAGCGGAAGCCGGGTTATTGCCCACCATGATGGCGGCCAGTCCGGCGTTTTGCCCGCTGTGTCGTAATCTCTGCGCCGCTTGGTCTATAATACGATCGGCCAAAATACGGCCGTTAATAATTTTATCTGTCATAGTTGAGTTCTGGGTAGAGTGGATAGGCTTGCGTTAAATGAGTAGCCAGTTCTTTTGCTTCTTTGAGAGCTGACGAGTTGGTCGGATTCTTGAGTAAATTGGCCATCGTGGTACCGATTGATGCAAAATCCGTAGCTGTTAAACCGCGGGTGGTCAGAGCGGCGCCACCGAGACGAAGTCCCGAAGGATCGGTGGGTTTGCGGGGATCGTTGGGGATCATGTTCTTATTGGTGAAGAAACCAGCCTGGTCAAGCAGTTTCTCCGCCTCACCGCCGGTGATATTAATACTGTTGAGATCCAAGAGCAGTAAGTGATTATCAGTTCCTCCGGTGACCAAGCGGATGCCGGCCGCCGCTAAAGCTGATCCTAAGGCGGCAGTATTTGCCAGTACACTCTTTTGGTAATCAACAAAAGAGGGTTGCAGAGCTTCATGTAGCGAGACAGCTTTAGCCGCGATGACGTGGTCCAAAGGCCCTCCCTGAGATCCTGGGAAGACGGAACTGTCTATTTTTTGCGCCAAGTTTTTTTTACCCTCCGGATCCAAGCGATCATTGAGGGCGCAAAGTATCATGGCTCCGCGTGGCCCACGAAGAGTCTTGTGGGTGGTGGTGGTGATAATATCCGCCACCGCTATCGGATCGGGGTGGAGTTTGGCGGCCACCAAACCGGCGATATGGGCCATGTCGACCATTAGGTAAGCTCCGACTGCATCAGCTATTTGGCGAAATTTGCTGAAATTAATCTGTCGTGGGTAAGCTGAGGCGCCGGCCACGATAAGCTTCGGTCGCACCTCTTGGGCGGTGAATAATATTTTGTCATAATCAAGTCTCTCCGTATCCTTATCTACGCCATAGTGCTGGAACTGGTAATTTTTACCCGTGAAACTGACTTTTGCACCATGGGTAAGATGTCCGCCACAGGCAAGATCCATGGCCAAAACTTTGTCGCCGGCTTTGAGGATGGCGGCGTAAGCGGAAAGATTGGCTTGTGAACCGGCGTGTGACTGGACATTGACATGTTCGGCGCCAAACAGGGCTTTAGCGCGATCGATGGCCAATTGCTCACAAATATCTATAAATTCGTTACCGCCGTAATATCTTTTGCCCGGATATCCCTCAGAATACTTATTGGTCAGCACCGTGCCCATGGTTTCCAGTACCGCCGGTGAGGCGAAGTTTTCTGAAGCGATCATCTCTAGGCCACTTCTTTGACGTGCTAGTTCGCCTTTAATGGCGGACCAAATTTTGGGGTCGGAAGAGGCAATAAAATTTAACATAGAAAGTTAAGTTAAGAATGCTTAAAAAAGAAAGAAAAAACCTTAATCTAAGCTTAAAAAGCATCAATTAAGGTTGACAATGTAAAGAGTTTAATTGTGTTCTAGAGATACAAACAGCATATGTTTATTTTTAACATAATGTCAGTAAAAAGTAAAGGTTGAAAATGAAGCGTGTTAAGGTTATCATGGAGGGGAGGGGCAGGAGGAAGCGAGGAAGTGAGGAGGCGAGGAAGCGTTGAGGTGAGGCTTACGGAATTTGTCGCGGTGCCCAGTCGGGTGACGTTAAGCGGTGACGTTCGGGTCTCGGTGTCTTGCCAAGTCAGACTTGGCGTAGCCCACTTAAATACTTCCTATTGACCCACAAAAGAGACGGGCAGCCTCACCGTCACCGAATTTAAAGTTTGAGGTGTGGGGTTTAGTTTGAGTTAAACACCACGCCTTAAATTCTAAGGTTATTTTATGAAACTGAAATATCTCATCCCAATTTTTGCGGTGCTAGTACTGGTGCCGACTTTTGTCTTGGCCGGCCAAGACAAATCATTTTATTTGCCGGCGGGTGAAAGCTATAACGCCAATCTTTACGAAGTTGGTCAAAGCATCAATATCGCCGGGACTGTCAACGGCGATGTTTACGCGGTTGGTAAAGAGGTAAATATCAGCGGCAGTGTGAAGGGTGATGTTTTTGTCGTGGCATCAGAAGTAAGAATAAGCGGACAAGTGGATGGCAATGTGCGCGCTGTTGGCAGAACTATTACTTTGAACAGCGTTATCAAAAGAGCCGTGGCTTTGGGAGGGGAAAAGATTTATTTCAACGACCAATCGTCAGTGGGAGCGACCGCTATTACTTTCGCGTCTCATCTGGAAATGAGGGGTAATATTGCCGGCAATCTTGATGGCGCGGCCCAGAATGCTCTCATAACGGGCAGTCTTACTCATACCAATTTGTATACCGAAGAGCTTATTTTGACGGAGACGGCCGAGATCCGAGGTAATCTGAACTATTCCAGCAGTCGAGAAGCCAATATTGAGGCGGGGGCAACTGTCAATGGTGAGATAAACCGCACCGTTAGAGTGGTCTCCGAGCGGCCAAGTGATGGCTCACAGTTGGCTTTGCGGAAGTTGTGGCAATTGTTGAGCCTGCTCTTGATCGGTTTGATATTCATCTGGCTGATGCCCAAACGGATAGCGGAGCTGTCACAACCAATCCTGGTCGATCCTTGGCGGATCTTGCTATGGGGGTTGGCAGTATTTGTATTGACACCGCTGGCCATCATAGCCCTGATGTTTACGGTCATTGGAATACCACTAGGAATAATAATATTGGCGGCCTATGGAATAATGCTGTACGTGGCTCGAATTTTCAGCGCCGTGGCCATTGGTCTGTGGCTGGCACGACGTTTCCATTGGACGATGGCGTTGTCATGGGTATTTTTAATTGGATTGGTTGTCTATTTGGTGCTGACCGTAATACCATTCTTTGGGGATATAGTGGCTTTGGCCGCGATGTGGTTTGGTTTGGGGGCTTTAGCCCGATACAAATACCAGATCCTGCAGGGTTGGCGAGTTGATGAGCCGACGGATACCGATCTTCCCTCGACTCCACCCGCAATGTAAAAAAACATGGAAATATTCAAGAGTTACGATATTCGAGGTATCTACCCGAGCGAACTAGACGGGGCGATGGCGGCCAGGATTGGCACAGCCATTGCTCTTTTTTTGGCAGAGAAAAAGGAGCCGAAAAATATAGTGATCGGCCGAGACATGCGCGCGTCAGGCGAAGAAATAAGTTCGGCGCTGATTTCAGCTCTGACTACTGCCGGTTGCAAAGTATGGGACTTGGGTCTGGTATCCACTGACGTCGTTTATTTCGCTTCGGGCAAGTACAACTTGCCCGGCATCATGATTACCGCTTCTCATAATACGGCTGAATACAACGGTTTTAAAATAGTACTTTCCGGAGCGCGTGGCGTCGGTCAAGGATCGGGTATGGATAGAATCGAAGAATTATGTGAAAAAACTCAAGCCGCAGAAATAGGACAAGCAGCCATACCAGAAACTCGGAATGATATATTATCAGAGTATATCAGCTACCTTAAAAGCCAAGTTAATATCGACTCCACTAGAACAGTAAAGGTGGTGATAGACGCCGGAAATGGCATGGCCGGTAAAATAATACCTTTGTTGACCAAAGATTTACCGATTGAAGTTGAGCCTCTGTATTTTGAACTGGACGGATCATTTCCCAATCATGAAGCCAATCCACTGAAGCCGGAAACACTCTTTGATCTGCAAGCGAAAATCCGAGCCGGTGACTATGATCTGGGGATAGCTTTTGACGGTGACGCTGATCGTGCCATTTTTCTGGATGAAAAAGGAAATTTGATAGATAGTAGTCAAATTATTTGTTTGGTAGCCAAGACGTTACTGGAAAAAAATCCCGGTAGTAAAATTTTATACAATGCTGTGTGCAGTCGAGCGGTGCCGGAGATTATTACTGAGCTGGGCGGTGAGCCGGTACGTGAACGGGTCGGGCATTCTTTCATAAAAAAAACGATGCGAGAACAAGATATTATTTTTGGCGGTGAAAAATCCGGGCATTTTTTTTATCGAGATTTATATTTTGCCGACAGTGGCTTCATGACGGCGCTATTGGTGTGGCAAATATATTCTCAACAAGAAAAAAAAATGTCAGAGCTAGTTCGGCGGTATAGCCGATACTATGCCATACCGGAGACAAATTTTGCGGTGGCGGACAAAGAGGCGGTGATTGGGAGATTAGCGGGGGAATACAGTGATGGGCAAATAGATCGTTTAGATGGTCTAACCGCTAGCTATCCCGACTGGTGGTTCAACGTACGACCTTCCGGCAGCGAGCCTCTGCTTAGGCTCAATTTGGAGGCAAATTCTGAAGAGCTCCTTAATGAGAAAGCTGCGGAGATTAGGGGAAAAATTATATAGAAACTTGACATAAATTCAGCAACTTCTATTAATGTGTTATCATAAAGTTAATTATTAACTGTGATTTATGAAGGAAAAATTTACTCAACCTCCTATACAAGAGGTGCCAAAAAAGAAAAAATTTCCCAATTTCCCAAATTTTAAGGTAATGATGCTGGGTTTGCTGGCCTCTCTGCAGGCCATAGACAAATCTCCCGCCCAACAAGCCGACCAGGAATTTTATAAGCCGAGAGATAAGAATAAATCGGAGCTCCTTCAGAGTACTCAGGAACCGGACAGTAATCAGTCCGCTTCCGATATAGAGAGTTCCGTCGAGACGGAAAGCGGCTTAAACTGGCCTGAGGGAAGATTTACCTTGTTCAATGCTGACAAAGATGGTAATTATGATTTTAATTATCTACACCTATTATTCCCCGCCCAATTGGAAGTGGGTACCAACGAACAGCTGAATAAAAATTTTAAAATACAGGTACCCTATCTGTACGCCAGACTGTTTGAAGCCGATCAGCAGGCTGGCGAAGCTGTCACACCCAGCGATCATGAATTAATGGTAAAGTTCGTTCAACAACAGCTTCAGCAAGAATTGTACAATTCTTTGACGGGGTTGGCGGTAAATAAGGAGGCCTATCTGGGTGATAATCCGGAGGCGCTTGATCCGCAAAAATTCAAAGTAAAAAATTTGAAAGTCACCGGCTTTGCTTCATTTGAGGGCCCACAGGCGAAAGGGCCGATAACTTTGGAAAAGGAAAAAACAGATTTGGAGAATATCCGTCTTGCCCTGAAACGCGGGCATGCTGGCTTGGAAGCTACCAAACAGGCGATGACCGCAATGGGTATTGAAACTCCGGCAGAGGTCGGGGATGTATATGGTAGCGAGATACAGCCGGCGGAAGAGAATCTCGAACGTTTATTTGAACTGGCCGCCAATTATCCTGGTCAAGATGAATATGAGAGGTTGTTCAATTTGATTGTGGAATACAATGATGATAAGGTCAGCGATCCGAAACTAAAAAAAGAACTAGATGAAATAATCGGCTCCATGCGAAAAATCGAGATCGAGGTGGAATTGGAAGGTGGTCGCAAGAGCGTCTTATTTATTCCGTTGCCCTTACTTCTTTTACTGGGAGCCTCACTTCCGTATTTGGTATCATTATTTCGTCGACGTCGGCCTGAAAGAGTGGAGGCGTTTCCGGCGGGGCCAGATCAGGAACCAGAAGACGCGGAAAATAACACACTGGCACAGTTCAGTACCGTTCCCGCTGAACATATTTTACCCAACGATGTTATAGTAGATACTCGTCTACCGGAAGAAAGCAGTCGGGATTATCACAGTATGAGAGAACAGACTTTGTTAAACGATCTCAATAACTTCTTCAGTCGTCCGGAAACATCCAAACGGGGTCTGGACTACCAGCACCTGTGTTTAGAGATGGAAAGAGATTTTGATAATTTTAACTCACCAGAATCAAGACAAAATGCTTTGGCCGCTGATATTATAGACGCCTGGAAAAAGCACGATCGCCAATGCCGTCAGGAAGCTGGTTTTAACCCTGACAAACTGGATAGCGGTTTAGATTATGAAAATCAGCCGTCGCAGATCCAATGGGCCAAGATGCACGCCGGAATTATATTGGAATTAATAGCCCAAAGACGTGGCGGCAGTCGACAAGATTATCGCGTTTTACTGGATGAAAAAGTCAGAGAGCATTACAAGAATAATCCCCCAGAACGAACGTCTTCTAATTACTAGAAGGTCATTTGGAAGCAGAGACGGTCGTCCTCATCAGTCGGCTGTCTTTTTGTTTAATCCCCGTCCACACAGACGGGGCTATTTGTGGGTATAATTTAGGAGGCAATTTCTGAAGGGTTACTTATCGAGGAAACTGCTTAGATTAGGGAAAAATCACATAAAAACGTGAGGTGTCCGGGCATCTATATAGATGCCCGGACACCTCACGTTTTTGACAGATCTGAGTAAATACGCTAAGTTACTATATTCCTTTATAAAACTATTTCCAAATAGGAGGTTCGTTGAAAAAACTAAAAATCATGTTCGTCGGCACTGACTTGGTTAGCTGGCGACAAGTGCAAAAAACCTGGACTGGGGCGTATGAAGTTGTGTATTGTCACAACGCGATAACGGCTCGGCGAAAGGCCCGCGATTTCCAACCGGATTTTATTATTATCAGCCTGCGGATACGCTGGTATGATGAAAATGATGAGGCAGGAAAAATCCTTGATATCCGGGACTTACTGCCTGACCCGGTGATAATTGTTTGGTCTCCGGGACAGTTACTTCGAGAAAGTGTGATCAGTTTACTGTCCTCAAAACCTCGGATCCGCTTTCTGGCTCGTGCTGAAAAAGATCCTTTATCTGGCTTAGCTACCCTTTTGGTGGCTATCAGAAAAGATTTACCGGCCGCACTGGCTTCATAAAAAAGTTACAAAAAACAGTCGAATAAATTCGGCTGTTTTTCATTTCTTGTCAGTACTTTAGAGCAAACCCATTTTTTGTCTGATAACTTTCATATTGGTGGCGGCTATTGACGACGCTTGCGCTGCACCCTTTTTTAAGACTTTATCCACCATAGCTATATCATCTTCCAGATCCTTGATTTTACTTTGCACTGGTTTTAGATGAGAAATAATTGCCTCAGCCAATGTTTCTTTGAGTAAGGAATACTGGATTGTGCCCTCGTGGTAGTCCGACTCAAATTTGGTACAGGCGTCTTGGTCAAATTCTCGTAGCAGAGTGAATAGATTCCTGACTCCGATCGGCATTTCGTCCGCAGTGTTATCGCCGGCCGTGATGGCACGACTTACCTTTTTTCTGATAGTATCAGCATCATCACGGAGAGCAATATAATTTTTGGTACCCAAGGATTTACTCATTTTCTTATCGGGCTCGGTCAAAGACATAATTCTGGCACCGGCCGTGAGGAGAGGTTTGACGGGTTGGAAAGTCTGACCGTATTTGTTGTTAAACTTTCTGGCCAGCATGTTAGTGAGCTCAATATGTTGTACCTGATCTTCACCGACCGGCACCGCTTCGCCATGATAGAGAAGAATATCGGCCGCCATTAGCACCGGGTAGTCAAATAGACCCATATTTATGTTGGCCTTGTTTTTCTGAGCCTTATCTTTGAACTGTGTCATTCTCTCCAGCTCAGCAATCGGTGTTAGAGTGTTAAGAAGCCAAGCCAATTCGCTATGTTCACGGACATGGCTCTGGACAAAAAGTGTGGCAGTGTCAGGATTGATACCCAAAGCCAGTAGATCAATGGCGGTGCGTCGTATCTGATCAGCAAATTCCTGGGGGTTTTGTTCGATTGTCAGAGCATGCAGATCCACCACGCAATAAAGGGCCTGATAATCAGTTTGCAGAGCCACCCAATTTTTCAGAGCGCCCAAATAATTGCCGATGTGAATCTCGCCCGTTGGTTGAATGCCGGAAAAAAGAATTGTTGATTTATTACTCATAACACTATTGTAGCATAAACAGCCCCAGAGGGAACACCGGTCGAGCCCCGTGAAAAATGGAGGATGAGGTGATAAGGCCATAATCCTTACATCGCCTTCATCCCCGCTCTTCAGTGATCTTTATTAAACCTCAATAATGACCGGCAGGACCATCGGACGTCTTTTGGTTTTGTTGAAGAGAAACTGTCCAATTTCATTACGTATTTTATCACGGAGGAAATTATCAGTGGGCATGTGCCGAGGGTTATTTTCAGCGACTACCGTTTTTACCTGCGTACGCGTCTGCTCGACTAGCTTCTTATTTTCCTTCATGTGTATGAAGCCGCGCGATATCAGATCCGGAGAAGAAGCCAGCTCTCCCGTCTTTGATCTCACCGTGACGATCACCACGATCATACCATCCTCAGACATCATGCGTCGGTCACGCAGTACCACTTCGGAAATGTCACCTACACCCAAACCATCTACCATGACATAATCAGTATTCACTTTCTCTTTCAACACCTGCGGCTTCTTACCTTGTTGGAACTCAATAATATTCCCGTTATCCAGTACAAATACCTGATCTTCTCTGAAGCCTTCCCGGAGAGCTAATTTCTTTGCCTCTACCAACATGTAATGATTGGCATATACGGGCAAAAAATAATCAGGGTTTATTTGGTGAAGAATGTTCTTGATATCATCCGCGTTAGCATGTCCGCCGGAGTGAATATCCATGATGCTGTTGTGAATGACATTGTCGCTCATCCGATAAATCTTATCCTTTATCTTCTGAATCGATCGTTCATTACCAGGAATAACAGAGGAGGAGAAGAGGACGGTGTCGGATTTTTTGATATTGATGAAACGATGACTGCCATTGACGATCCGTGAGAACACGGCATTGGGCTCACCCTGGGCACCGGTGCATATTATCACTATCTTATTTTCCGGAAATTTATGCACCTCCTCAATGGAAATAAGAGTTTTTTTATGGGGTGGAATGTAGCCCAGTTCCTGCGCAATACGAACGTTCATCTTCATACTATAACCATCAAGTGCCACCTTCTTGCCTATTTTTTCCGCATAAGCGAGGAGATGCGTGATGCGTTCTAGCTGTGAAGCAAAGGTACCGATAATTATACGACCGGTAGCGCTACTAATAAGATTTTCCAAGTTTGCGAGGGTTGTTTTGACTGGAGTCCGCTTGTTATTATAAGCCACACCCAAACTTTCCAGCATCAAAATACGGGGTGATGGTAATTTGGCCAGTGGGCGATAATCCAGCGCTTTGCCTTGGAGAGGATCGTCTTCTATTAACCAATCTCCCGGATGAATAACGGTACCGTGAGGTGTTTGTAGAATTACACCCACCGCGTCTACGATAGAGTGTTCGACCTGGAAAAAACTGACATTGAATTTGCCCAACTTTAATTTATCGTCAAGCGAATTGATGGCAATTGTGTTAAGATGTTTTGTGGTGCCGTGTTTATAATCCTCTTGTCGGTGTTTTACCATTGCTAATGTTAATTTACGTCCAATGATTGGCGGGTTGCCAAGTTGCTCCAGTAAAATCGGCGCGGCTCCTATATGATCCAAGTGACCATGGCTAAATATGACTCCGCGGATGTTTTTTTCTTTTCCTCGAAGAGAGGCGACATTAGGAATGATATAGTCTATACCGGGATGATCTTCGTCGGAAAATTGCATACCCATGTCCAATATGACGATATCGTTTTCATATTCAAAGACGGTGCAATTACGCCCGACCTCTTCTTGGCCTCCGAGCGGATAAATCCTTAGCCCTGGGCCGGTGGTTATTTGATTTGATGTTGCCGTCTTTGTTTGCGGGCGAACATCACGGTTATGGCTGCGAAAAGAGCCTCTGGCCACCTGGTAACTGGTCTTGGAACCGTTAGCCGAGGTCATGGCGGTTTTTCGCGCTTGTTTCTTGGCGGATTGACGGACATTGCCGGATTGATTGGTGGTCTTTTTTGGGATCTGACCGCCTACTTTCCTGGAATTACCGGGACCGCTGAAATTTGATTTTGCGTTCATAACTAAAATTACTTATTAATGCTTATTAAATTGTGGAGAGTTGGTTACTTGGGATTGATATCGGTATGTAGGGTGTACCAACCAAATCCCATTAATTTGAGAGAAGAGTAACAAACATTACCAATAAACAAGATACAATGACGATTAAATCTTCTTTATTGAGAATGTTTCACTGATCTTATAAGATCTTCTTTTTTTAACTTGGTTAACTTTTTCAGAGCAAGTTCTCTTTTTAGGGCGGCACTCAAGGTGCGATATTTTTCACTATAGACTACCGTTATCGGCCTTCTTTGTCGGGTGTATTTAGCTCCGTCGCCTTGGTTGTGTTTGCGTTCGCGAGCGACGATATCTTTGCAGTAGCCGGTGTAAATAGAATTATCAGCGCAACGAGCTAAGTATACAAAGTAAGTCATATTTATAGAGATAACATTAATCGACTGCACTTTTGCTAGTTACTTCTTCTTCGCTGACACGAAAAGAATGATATTAGTCATACTTGGCTCGCCATTCGTCTTGTCCTCCGCAGCTCGTCGCATCTGACGTGACTCATCACGTCTGACGTGACGAGTGAAGGAGGAAGCGCAATGTATAGCAATTCACGATATTCTTATCGTCCTTCTTCGCTAAAGCTTGGTCCTTCGCTGAAGCTACGGACCATGTGTCTCAGGACATTCTTCGCTGACGCGAAAATAATAGATATTTTTCAAATTGGCTCGCCATTCGTAGCGCAACGTACTGCGACTACGATATTCTTATTGTCCTTCTTCGCTAAAGCTTGGTCCTT
>JANLIN010000060.1 GCA_024654345.1 Candidatus Komeilibacteria bacterium | reverse complement strand
ATCGTCAGCCACTTTTTAATAATCTGAGCAATCACCCGAATCCGTACTTTGGCCTGTCTAAGTAAAACACTGATTTTGCGAGCCGCTTTCTCACCTTCCCGACGAAACTGCTCTTGTTGTTCTGGATTGAGTTCAGTGTATATGTGACTCAAATCCTCTGCCAATATATCCTCAATTTTCTTAACAATAACCGGCTTTGCGCGCTGGAAGTCGTTAACCATCTGATCCACATTCAAATCAGCCCTTGCAATGTCATCATCTTGAACTAGGAGATCATCAACCGCGGTGTTCTCGGCGCGACGCTCTTCTTCCGGACGGGTTGTTATTTCCGGACGGCGCGGTCGTACGGAGGCTTTTTCAAATTTTTTGTCAGGTGTTTCCATGTTGACTATTATACAATAAATTTCCCAGTTCCGCTACTGATCATGAAAAAATATTTTCTTTTCTTAGATGAGAATGAAGCGTGAGTTGAAGTGCGGAAGCGTGGACACGAGAATCCTCACCCCCCAACCCCACTCTCTTTCGAGTACCAAAGACGAGTGTGTGAATTTAGCTTCCACGCTTCGGCGCTTCCTCGCTTCCTCACTTCCTCGCTTCGGCGCTTCCTCACTTCCTCGCTTCCTCGCTTCCTCACTTCCTCACCCCCTTCTTCTAGCGTCCGTCTAACATTTATTGTATAATAATGTCATGTCACCACAAATGAGAAAAATAAAAACCGCTCGTCTTACCTGGCTGGACTTTGAAGAATTCGGAATCGCCGAGGCCGATTATCTTCGTGAAACTTATGATTTTCACCCTCTCGATATCGAGGACTGCCTATCACCCAGCCAAAGACCAAAGCTCGACGAGTATCCGAACTATATATTCATGATTCTGACCTTCCCTATCTATAACCGCGAGGAAAGAAGTATTAATTCTGCGGAAATTAATTTCTTTATCGGACCTGAATATTTAATAACTGTAAATAAGCGCGGTCTGCCACCGATCAGTAAACTATTTGAGCAATGCCAACTCAATGACACCAGTCGGGAAAAGTTTATGGACGGCAATCCCACGAAACTGCTATACGAAATATTAAATCGTCTGCAGGAATACTGTTTTCCCATGCTCGATCATATCAGCGACGATATCGATGGTCTGGAAAAAGGCATTTTCCGAGGACGAGAGCGCCAGGTGGTCCGACACATACTTTCGATTCGTCGCAATATTGTGAATTTCCGAAAAATAATGCAGGCCCACCGAAATGTCATTCGCAAATTGATGACAAAAAATACCAAATATTTTATCCCGACCAGCATTGATGTTTATTACGCCAACATTTTGGAACAGACAAAGGACATTTGGGATATTCTGAATAACCAAAAGGAGACTATCGAAGCTCTGCATAGCACCAATGAATCCCTGATCTACTTTCAGCTGAATGATATCATGAGATTATTGACCATAATATCCGTCCTTATTGTTCCGGCCAACTTAGTGGCCTCTCTATTTGGTATGAACACCCCTCTCATGCCTCTCGTGCGTCATCCCTATGGCTTTTGGATGATATTGGGCTTGATGGTGATAATGATTTTGACGTTATTAATCGTTTTCCGAAAAAAACGTTGGTTGTGAAGCCCGGTCACGTGTACGCTCTGAATTAAACACCAATGTCAATTAAAATACACAATACTTTAACTCGCAAAAAGACTGAATTCAAACCGATTAAACGCCATCGGTTGTCTTTTTATGGCTGTGGTCCAACGGTGTATCACTACCAACACCTTGGCAATATGCGTACTTATTTGATGAACGACCTGGTGCACAGAGTTTTCTTGTACCACGGCTACAAGGTCAAACACATTATCAACATTACCGATGTCGGTCATCTGACCTCTGACGCCGATACCGGCGAGGACAAGATGGAAAAAGCCAAACAAAGAGAAAATAAATCCGTCTGGGAGGTAGCCGATTTTTATACTGAGTCATTCCTTGATTTCCGACAGAGGCTGAACCTCTTGCCGCCTACTAAATATGTGAAAGCGACCGAATGTATAAAGGCTCAGATTAAATTGGTGAAGAGATTATTCAAAAAGGGCTATCTGTATAAAATAACCGATGGTCTGTATTTTGACACAGCTAAACTGAATGATTATGGAAAGCTGGCTCGGCTGGATGTGAAAAATTTGCGGGCCGGCGCGCGCATTGAGCATAACAGTGAAAAACGCAATATCACTGATTTTGTGGTCTGGAAATTCTCTCCGACCGATAAGCAACGGGATATGGAATGGCACTCTCCCTGGGGTAAAGGCTTCCCCGGCTGGCACCTGGAATGTTCCGTTATCTCCGCCAAAGCCCTCGGCCAACCCTTCGATTTGCACAGTGGCGGCGTTGACCATATCCCCGTCCATCATACCAATGAAATCGCCCAATCAGAGGCGGCCTGCGGTAAACCACTGGCCAATTATTGGATTCATTTCGAGCACCTGACTATCGGCACAGAAAAAATAGCCAAGTCGTCCGGAAGCTTTCTCACCCTTGATGATTTAACAGACAGAAATATTGATCCCTTGGCATTTCGCTATCTCAGTCTGCAGACCCACTATGGCAAACGTACCGAATTCAGCTGGCAGTCCCTGGCCGCGGCCACCGTCGCCTACGATAATTTGCGCCACCGGATCGCTGAAATATCCTCGACCGGCCGAGTTGATGAAGCCTACCGCCAAATGTTTATGACCGCTATTGGGGATGATTTCAATCTTCCCCAGGCACTGGCGATCACCTGGGATCTATTAAAAGATCAAACTGTGACCCCGGCGGATAAAAAGGCCACCATTCTAGACTTTGATCGAGTATTGGGCTTGAATCTGGCCGCCCCACTACCCACTGCCGACATACCCACCAAAATAAAAGAATTAGCCGCCGCACGCTGGCAGGCTAAGCTTAACCGGG
>JANLIN010000111.1 GCA_024654345.1 Candidatus Komeilibacteria bacterium | reverse complement strand
TTTAGTTGAATTCACTTTTTGTGCTATAATATGGCAGCAAAATACTTAACTCGCCGTATTAAATTAATATTAAAAATGCCTAAAAAAATAGCCCTTCTTTTACTATTCGCCTTGATCTCCTCTTCCCTGCCGCTAAGTGTTTCGGCGGCCACCCAAGAGTACGAAAGCAACCCCGAGTTCAACGGCAACTCAATAGTCACTGACCGTGATTTTACCGATACCAATGCCATGACGTTGGAGCAGATTCAAGCCTTCATGCGCGCCAAGGGTGGCAAGCTGGCCGACTATATAGATCCTACTAACGGCTTAACGGCCGCTTTTATAGTTTTCAACGCCGCTCGGGATTATGGTATCAGTCCCAAAGTTTTGTTAACCCTTTTGCAGAAAGAACAGAGTTTGGTTGAGGACCCAGATCCAATACAGTCACAGTACGATTGGGCGACCGGTTATTCTTGTTATGCTGGTACTTGTGACGAAGAGTATCGGGGCTTTGATAAGCAAGTTCGTGGGGCCGCCAAAAGATTCATGATTGGCTACTGGCCTGATTTGGTACAGACCGGCTGCAGCTTTACGAACTGGTGTGTCGGGGTAGCTAAACAAGCTCAGGATGGTTGGATTATCACACCGGCGAACAAGGCCACGGCCGCGCTGTATACGTATAACCCTTATCGTGGCAACTCCATTATGGATGGCCTAAGGATAGGTGCGAACTATAACTTCTGGAAAATCTGGCAAAGATGGTTTGGGCGAGCCGGTTATCCGGACGGATCGTTGCTAAAGGCAACTGATTCACCCAAAGTTTACATCATCAAAAACGGACAAAGGCGCTGGATTACTTCCTTTGCAACTTTGGCTACTCGGTATGATGTCAATTTAATCATCGAAGCACAGCCTCAAGATTTAGCTGCTTTTCCTGAAGGAGACCCTATTAAATTTCCGTTATACGCCCTCGTCAAAACTCCTAATGGTTCGATCTACTTGATAGCAGATGAAGAAAAAAGAATGATTGTGTCCTGGGAAGTATTTCGTTCTATTGGTTTCAACCCGGAAGAGGTGGAAGACATCTCATTCACCGATTTGAACGGTATCCCCTCCGGCAAAGCGATAACGCTATATGACTCATATCCCACCGGTGCTCTCTTGCAGGACAAAGCACAGGGTGGAGTTTATTACGTGGAAAGTGGCATTAAGTATCCCATCCTTGACGAAGCGGTTATGAAATCCAGGTTTGGACATTTGCAGCTGACGGCCGTCAGTTCGGATATTTTGGCAGAACTGGAGGAAAGTACCCCGGTTAAGTTTAAGGACGGAGTTTTGGTTAAAGCTAATAATGACCCGACAGTGTACGTCATCGCCAATGGTCAGAGACGCGTCATACCCTCTGAGTCCGTTTTTAATAGCTTTGGTTATAAGTGGCACAATATTGTAGTGACATCACCTGAAGCTCTGGCTCTGCATCCTCTCGGGGACACCCTATCAATTGCGATCAAATAACATCACTTTCAATTCGGTGATGAATTCCTTCACTGAATTTTACTGCAATTTATGTCTTTGGTTTTAGCACATTATCTACCTCATCCGCCTACCATTCTTGCACCCCTACGCGATCATGGGCAGTCTTCGTTGACGGCCACAGCGGAGGCGGTAAAAGAATTAACAGCTAAGATTAAAAACTCCGGCATTACTACACTGGTGGTTATATCCGCGCATGGTGAGCGTGATCCAAAGAAAATCACCATGCTTACACATGAGAGTTTTCGAACTGATCTATTACGTTTTGGTGATCTGTCAGAATATAAACTATGGCCTTTTAATTGGAATCTGGCCGCCGAGTTGCAGGCCGGGACGGAAACCAGCCATCGTCTAGTGGTCAGCGATGAGGATGTTTTGGACTATGGTACCGCTATTCCTCTGACCTTTCTCTCAACCATTGAGAATTTGAAAGTAGTGCCCTTGCGGGTTAGCGGTGCCAGCGAGGAAGAACACTGGCACTTCGGATCGTTTCTCAAGGACAAAATTATGGATTTTGATGAGCGGGTAGGAATTGTAGCCACCGGCAATTTGTCTCACATCCATTTGGACGAGTCGGAAGTGGCCAGACGCTATGATAATACCGTACTCGCCGCTTTAAGAGCCGCGCAATACAATGACTTGATAGCACCCGACACAGATTTAGTGACGACGGCAAAAACCTGTGGCCTCAAGCCCCTTCTGATCTTACTGGGTGCTCTCAAAGGGGTGAAGTATGAAACCGAGATCGTGACTTACGAGATTGATAGCGGTATTGGCTACTTAACGGCAGAGTTTATTTTCTAACGATGTTTGTTCAGGTAATACCCTTCCTACGTCTGCCCCGCTCTTTGACGGTATTTGATTATCAAGTACCGTCTGTTTATTTGACAAAAGTAGAAGTGGGAAGCTTGGTGCAAATTCCTTGGCGAAATAAAAAAATATGGGGCATAGTTTTAGCCTTACAAGAAACTACGCTGACCGCCAATCCCTCGTCGCTGATTAAAGCCGGTGAGTTCAAACTGAACCCATCTGTTTTGCGGGCCGTATTGGCGCGCGCTGATAAACTTTACTTGCCGCCTTCTACTTTGCTCAACAATTTACTGCCGGAATTAACTTGGCAAAAAAGAGACTTTACCGTTCCTACTGCTAACGACGATGCTTTTGCTATTCCAGTGGCCAGGGAAACCGGCACCATTTCCATCCCAACCCAAGATACCTTTTTTGAGATCAATGATCAGCGTCAGCGCTTTAATCTATACCGCAACTTGGTAGCGGCGCTGAGTGAGGGTGAGCAAATACTATTTTTGGTGCCTGACAAAATAAGTGGTGATCTAATCCTACAAAGTTTGAAGCAGATCCCTTCCCTATTTACCGGCGCCTTAAGTAAATCAGCGGCGACTTGGCACTGGCGCGCGGTGGCATCCGGTCGGAGTGTGACGGTGGGGACAAAGAAAGCTCTCTTACTCCCCTACCAAAATCTGAAGTATATAGTGGTTGATCAAGAAGCGAGTCAGCATCATCGACAATGGGATCAAGCGCCACGCTACGATGTATTACCGATTGCGCGGGCGGTGGCCGAAGGCTCTGGCGCCGCGTTGCTGGGCGTTGATGTCTGTCCGTCAGCTTATTTTTATAAAGGCATCCAAGAAAAAAGAGTTACTTATAAAAGACTAACCGGTGACGCCAGTCAATTGCGGATGGTGGAGAGACCGAACAATCACTGGTTGGCGTTACCGATTCAGGATTTATTGAAGAACCGGTCATCTCTGACCGGGCAGACCGTTTGGATGGTTAACCGTCGGGGAGGACATACCATGTGTATCTGCGGACGGTGCGGACAAATGCTAACCTGCCCCCTCTGTGGCCTGCCGGTCACAAGTGAGGACGAGCAGATAACCTGTCGTCACTGTCTCCAGGGTAAGATTGAAAAAAAGTGTCTCGATTGTGGTAGTGTTGGCTTTACAAACTTTGGGCTGACATTGGACGAGGTAGGACGACGATTGCGTAAACTCGGTTTCAGTGACATCGGATATTTTGACGCCGATAGCCAGAGATGGCCCACAAATCAAATTGTAGTAGCTACTTCGGCCTGTTTACCGCAATTGCTTCGAACTAGTGTTAGGCGCTTATTTTTGCCCTCCTTTGAGCAATTTATGATACCAGTGGATATTCAAACCGAGTGGCAGGCTTTTTATCTGCTCGCCTATCTACGTTCCTTGAACAAACCGGTTATTGTCCAGTCACGGCAGTCGGAATCAATGGTCACCATAAAGCCGGCACAATTTATGACGAGGGAAAGCCGACGACGCCTCGCTCTAAAACTACCTCCCTATGGTCAGTTGCTGAAAGTTATCGTAAAAAATAGAAATAAAACTGCGGTCATGAAGAGGGCTCTATCTTTGCAAAGTCAGTGGCGACAGAAATTCCCCCGGGATACAATATGGACCCCCTTTTACTCCCAACCGAGTTATCGAGATGGAACGTATCGCTGTCATGTAATCATTCATCCCGTCAATAATGAAACGCTTGATGAGATCACTAAAATAAGCTATCCTGACATTGTTTTTGATTTGAACCCTCCCCAACTACTGCATTAAATCTCCGTCAAAATGTACGGAGTATATCAGTACTATTAAATTTCCTGACTACTATTAAACTCTCTGTATGCTTCTTCCAATTCTAAAACAGCCCCATCCATTCCTCCGCGGTCAAAGCCAGCGGGTTGATTCTATTCTGTCAGATGAAACGCAAACTTTGATAAATAACATGCAGGAAACGATGGTGGCGGCGGAAGGTATCGGCTTGGCCGGACGTCAGGTTGGTAGAGATGAGAATATTTTTTTGATAAACAATCATGGCCGGATTATGGTGTTTGTAAATCCCAGGATAATATATCGCTCTCGTCAGCGCCAAGTGGGTGAAGAAGGTTGTTTATCCATACCGGGTGTCTATGGTTTGGTGGAAAGATCCAAAGCGGTGATTGTTAAATATCATGATGAACTGGGCCAGTTGCGACTGCGCCGTTTCAAAGATCTCCCGGCGGTCGTAGTTCAGCATGAATATGATCACAATCGGGGTGTCTTATTTATTGATAAAGTCCTGGAATATACGGCCGGCGAGGATCTTATAGCGGAGGAAAAATAATGTTACCGGCCTCTCCCACAATATAACCGAGTAATAAAGTGAAGGATACGATTTTTTTCATGACATCTGATGGGATTGCTATTCCCGCTATCAACGCCTTGCGGCGTAATTTTTCAGTGGTGGTAATTACAAAACCGGATATGCCGTCTGGCCGTCATAAAGTACTGATGCCCAACGAGATAGCCAAATATTGCGCCGCCTCGTACATAACTCATTTCAAGCTGGATAAACATGACAATCAATTTGACAGTCTGTTGGAGCAGTACGCGCCCCGACTGGGCATCACTTTTTCCTATGGTGTGATGCTATCGGCCAGTCTCCTGGAGTCGCTGACAATTATTAACATTCACCCCTCACGTCTGCCAGCCTTTCGTGGCCCCTCCCCTATTCAGGCCAGTATTCGCCGGGGACTCAATATTAGCGCCCTCACTTATATGTTGACGGTTATGAAAATGGACGCGGGGCCTATTTTACGCTATTACCCCTTCACCATTGGGTCACAGGATACGTATACTCGGGTACGTACCGTGGTGGCGAATCTCGCCGGCGAAACGATCAACGAGGTCATCAATGATTATTTACAAGAACGTATCATCCCTATCCCCCAGGATGAATCACAAACCACTCTCTGTCGCCTTCTGACAAAGCAGGACGGACTCATTGATTGGCACCAGGGGGCGGAGGATATTTTTAACCAGTGGCGAGCGCTCTTGGAGTGGCCGACGATCTATACGCGTGTCAAAGGTAAAAAAATAACACTGCACGAGATTGAAGTGTTAACGAATGATAGTCACTTAATCCCCGGCACCTTTTACTTGTATGACGATAAACTGGCG
>JANLIN010000082.1 GCA_024654345.1 Candidatus Komeilibacteria bacterium | reverse complement strand
TGACTCTGTCACCCTAACCTTTCGTTATCGTCCGGATTGCTGTCAGATCGTTAAGACCGGTCTCAAGGAAGTCAGCGACTACGACTGGTCATATAAACTAGCCACTCTATTCAACAAGTCTTTTAATGAATTAGCTTGGCCCTCCATCAAAGAGGGGTCACAGGTATTGTGGCAAAAAGAGTCACAGTATGGATCAATTACTGACTGGCGAAAGGCCCGACGACCACGTGATAATGTCGCGGCCTACAATACCGATGTCACACCGAGCTATATTTTACCGGACTATCAAGATCATAAGGAGCCTCAGGTCTACGAAAATACACTTCGTGGTGAATTCAACTTTTATACCTATTTAAATAACAAGCTAGATATAACACTGGAGTTATTCGACCTCAACCGAGCCGACAATGAAGATAATATTATTGCTTGGATTGAAAATATTGAAGGTGAAAGAATCTGGCTAAAAACTATTCCCGATGATGGACTGGTGGATTCAAATGATCCGCCGACCGGGCCCCACTATCTTACTTTTCGCGAAGATGATGAGATTAAACCTGGGGTTTATCGCGTTTTTGTCCAGACAACCTATGATGTTTTTACTACAAAGATAATAACGCCGCACCGTTATCTGACCTTTTCCGGCAATCTGTATCTGGCCGATAGCGGAGAATACCAAGACGGGCTTCCGGGACTACCGCGACGACCCTCTCTTCTTATTACTAACAGTCAGGTGATAAAACTATCAACCAGTCATTTCGCGGGTTTACAAACAGTAGTCGCCAATGGACAAAACTATGAGCTAGGCGAACTGCAAAAAAAGTACACCATCTCCACCACTGACGAATTGATGGAGCTCGTTATTCCCCAAAACGACATCATGTACGAGACGATTGGACTGACCGCCTTTTCGGTGGATACTTTTTTCGTTCCAGCGACCGGACGAACCGAAATCGTCAGCACCGATGACGATTTAGATTACTTTATCGCCAGTTATGATATACCACAAAGGGATAATGATGGTTTCTTCACCAGCTCTGTTACCTTTGATTTAGATCAGGCGGATATCAGGAAAGGGAAGATCACCTTCATTATTTCGGCTCCGGGTGCTACCAAGTCGTCGCCGTTTACAATCTCCGACATGAAGCTACGGTATAACAGCCAATCGGATCTAAGCTGGTCCGAGGCAATTAAATATCTTAAATACTGGCGTCATTCAAAGTAAAGTCATTTTTACCTATGAGATATAACCAACGAACAATATTGGCCGTAATTACCCATGATATTTTTGTCTGGCTTTTGGCCGCCAGTAGCCTCTTCAGTTTACTAGAGTTCATTAAAACAGGCATGGTCAGTAACTACTTTGACCTTCATGTGTTGTGGCTACTGACAGCCATCGCCTGGTTGGTGTCACTACCACTCGGAGACTACCTTCCACAGGAAAATAATCAAAATATATTGGCCGTCCTTTTTACGACGGTCATCCTGGTGGCCATTTTTATAGTTGTCTACGCTACGACATACAGCATCAATATCGCCTTAATACCCGTAGTTGGTATCACGGCCGCTGTCGTTGCTATGAATTCTAAGCAAGAGAAGAAGCGATAGTTAATTACGCCTATTGAATTTGGTAGCTGAAAAATCCTTGTCCACGCTTGAATATATACATCAGGGAACCTTTTTGATTGAGAATCAGATTATCAGGATAATCTATATCCGACAGCTGATACACATTGCGATAGTCCCTTTGATCTGTTTCCGTTATATATGTACCATCAGCTGAAGTATAAAGCACATAAGTACCATTTGGATGCCAGTGCACACTATGAATGGGGTCCGTCAAACGGGTCAGGAGGATAGAACTGTTCGTACTGGGATAATAGATGTTAATTTGATTTTCATTCCAATAAAGCATCTTATCGCTATTGACGGGATACCAACTGATATTGTCGGTCTCAGAAAACATTTGTAAAAGCTCCGTTTGCTGACCCAAACGAAGAAGATAGACCGTATGATTTGTTTTGTCCACCAGTGTCAAAATGTCATCAACCAATTCCGCTGTCAAATTTTCTGTATGTGGTAGATTGACAATATATTCGGCCGAGTCTAAATTGTCCGAAGCTAAGTACAGCTTTTGTTGGCCTTGTTCCTCCGTGACATAGTAAAGGCCTCTAACAGTTGGGAAATAAAATAACACGTCATTGAGCTGACGTAATATTCTGCCACCATTGGCATCTATGACAATTTCTGACAATATATTATCGATCTGTGAGTACACGGTGTTACTTTGTAGGGGATGCCACTTGAAATTATCCCAGTAACGAGGAGATAGATTCCCGAGATCCGTTATTTGTCGAGTCGGTTGGAGAGTTAGTAAGTACGTGGCCTTATTGTGTCGATATATCAAGTTATCTCCACCGGGAGCGACGTTCAGGAGCTCCACATCATCACCAGGGGGAAAATCGATCACCGTTTGAAAGGTACCGGACTCGGCACTGAAGATGGAAAATGAGACAGTCTCGACCCCGTGGCGCACCGCCAGCCAACGACGGTTGTCATACAAGGTGGCCAACTGAAAAAGAGAGGCTGAGGCCATTTCAGTAGCCGCGCTATCACGAAACATTACAACATCCTCTATAAAAGTGGTTAAGCCGGCTTGCACCGCCAATTCTTTTCGCCAGTCAAAAAAACCTATCTTCTCGACTCGCACACGGTAACGTCCCGGTAGAAGGTAATTGATCTGCGTCGGCGTAACTTTAGCTTCCAACTTATCATTCACATATACTATCGCATTGCGAGGAAAAGTTTTGATATAAATAATTCCGGTGCTTTCTATTTTCTGCTTTTGGAAATTGTATCGATAGCCCAAAGCATACCCCAGTAAAAGGGGAGCGGCGATGAGGAAAAGTATTGTCGCCCCAATCCACAGAATTCTCTTGTGTAGCATTTTCATAAAAATGGCAAATGATAGCAAAATTAAATCGACTTGGTAAATATATATCGGCCTCTAGCCCCCAATCGTAAAATTAGGTAGAATATGTTTGTTTACTAGTGACACCAATATACAATGGCAAAATACATAATTCAAGGTGGGCAGACCCTCCGGGGCGAAATAAAGGTCTCCGGCGCCAAAAATAACGCCCTTAAGGCGATTCCGGCCGCCCTACTGACGGATCAGGAGTGTGTACTGCATAATGTCCCCGCTATTGAGGATATACGCCTGATGTTGGCTATGTTGTCTGAAATAGACATAAAGGGTGAATATGTAGGCAATACACTAACTATTAAGGCAGACCGCATCAAAGCCGGACAACTCAACCAACAAAAAGCGGGAGGCCTGCGTAGCTCTATCATGCTTATTCCGCCCTTGCTCATAAGAACCGGTCGCATCTTCATGCACCATCCTGGTGGCTGTATAATCGGCCGAAGACCGATCAATTTTTTCATTGATGGTTTTGCTAAATTTGGTGCCACTATCAAATTCACCGCTGAGGGGTATGACCTCAAACTGGCTCGGCTTAGACCGGCCACCATTGTTTTTCCCCAGATCAGTCATACTGGCACGGAAGCTATGATATTAATGGCCGTCCTGGCACCGGGAACAAGTCATATATATAACGCCGCTTGTGAACCAGAAGTGGTAGCTCTTTGTGATATGCTGACGCAAATGGGAGCTAACATAGACGGTGCTGGCACACCCCACCTAGAGATCAAGGGGGTCAAAAAATTGAACGGCTGTGATTTTACGATCATCCCAGATCGTATCGAGGCTGGTAGTTTCGTTATTCTGGCGGCGCTTAACAGAGCTCATTTACAGATCGGCAACTGCCGACCGGAAAATATGCAAGTACCATTGGAGATGTTTCGCCAAGCTGGTATCAATATTAAAACCGGTGCCGACTTCATCAAAGTCATACCAACGAAACAGCACTTCAAACCACTTAAACTCACGACGCACGAGTACCCGGGGTTTCCGACAGATTTGCAGGCACCCTTCACAGTTTTATTAACACAGGCCAAAGGTTACAGTCTAATACACGAAACAATTTATGAAAGCCGCTTGTTTTATACCGATATGCTCAACCGCATGGGCGCGGATATAATAATGTGTGATCCTCATCGCGCGATTGTCCATGGCCCAACGCCATTGCGCGCAAAAAATGTAGAAAGCCCTGATTTGCGAGCCGGTATAGCAATGGTAATTGCAGCTACCATTGCCGAAGGTCAATCATCCATTGATAATATTTATCAGATAGAGCGCGGTTACGAAGACATTGTCACTCGCCTCCAAGGTATTGGCGTCTCTATTGTTAAAAAAACGTAAATAAGGTCATTCAGTTCGACCAAAGGTCGTCTTTTCCACCCGCCACTTCGTATGCTATAATGTACCGCATGGATAGAACCACCCCCAGCAACCGAAAGTCTTTTACCACCTTCAGCGTGGTAATTTTAATTATCTTGAGTTTTATTGCCGGACTATCATTTGGCGCCTTGGGGAATATTCCCACGGACGACAGCAAGGGCGCGGTCGTGAATAAAGATGAAATACCCGAATATTTGAGTCAAGATGTAAATTTCGAACTATTCTGGCAAGCCTGGAGCATTGCCAAACAAAAGTTTCTCCGCCGTGACGAAATCAGCGATATTGATTTATTTTATGGCGCTATGGCCGGCTCCATCGCCGCCCTCCAAGATCCATACTCTGTTTTTTTCAATCCCGAGGTAGCGGATAAGTTCACGGAGGAGCTACAGGGCAAATTCGAAGGCATTGGCGCGGAAATTGCTATCAAACAAAACCAACTGACCATCGTCGCACCCCTGCCGGACACACCGGCGGAAAAGGCCGGCGTCCGTGCCGGTGATCAGATTTTAGCGATCGATGATCGGGATGCGAGCGGCATGGCAATTGATCAAGCGGTCAATCTTATTCGCGGTGAAAAAGGCACGGAGGTGAAGCTAACGGTACTGCGCCGTGATAGTCGCGAACCGGAGGAAATCATAATCATGCGCGACACGATTGCTATTATGAGCGTAAAATGGGAAATGAAGGAGAATCAGATCGCCTACATCCGGATAAGTCACTTCAATCAAGATACCGGGCAAAGATTCAGCGCCGCCGTTCAAGAGCTTTTGAATAAAGGAGCGAAAAAACTGATCATAGACTTGCGTAATAACCCGGGTGGTTTTCTAGACGTGTCTGTCGATATTGGGGGATACTGGATAGATAAAGATGTCATGGTGAAGGAGATTTTTTATGATGTGAGTCGCAACAAAGATTATCGCACCAGCGGACGAGCGGTGCTAAAAGGCATACCGACGGTTCTGTTAGTCAATGGTGGCTCGGCCTCCGCCTCCGAAATTTTAGCTGGTGCGTTGCAAGACTATAATTATGGCATCGTCATTGGCGAACAGACTTTCGGAAAGGGGAGTGTTCAGGAATTGCAAACCCTGTCTGATGGCTCGGCTATCAAGATTACAGTCGCCGAATGGCGAACACCCAACAATCGCGCCATTGATCAAGTCGGCATCGAGCCCGATTTGATAGTTGAATTCAATGTTGAAGACTATAACAATGACATCGATACACAGCTCGAGCGAGCCATGGAAGTCGCTCAGGATTATGACTCTTATCTGACACAATAGTCTCAGGTCTTCACGATCCTGCAATAATCTGTTAACATGAGTAGGTAATAAACAAATCATGTCACCAGCCGGCACGAAATACATTTTTGTATCAGGAGGAGTACTCTCTGGACTTGGGAAGGGAGTAGTGGCCGCGTCTCTGGGAATGCTCCTACAAAATCGCGGCTACAAGGTCGGCGTCATCAAGTGCGAAAACTACATAAATATCGATTCGGGCACCATTAATCCTATTGAACATGGTGATCCTTTTTTATGTGAGGACGGTTTGGAAGCAGACATGGATCTGGGTACCTATGAGAGATTTTTGGACCGTGAAATGGGCCACCGCAATTTCACCACCATGGGCCAGATATACAAGGCGGTGATAGATAGAGAGCGATCGTTTGGGTACAACGGTGAAGATGTTGAAGCGATCCCGCATGTATCGGATGAAATTATAGAAAGAATCGAAAAGGCCGGTGAAGGTCAAGATATAATAATTATAGAACTAGGGGGCACCGCCGGTGAATACCAGAACATGCTCTACTACGAAGCCTGCCGGATTATGAAAACCAAATATCCAAAGAGAGTCCTCAATGTTCACGTTTCCTATGTACCCTTACCATCTCACATTGGTGAACCGAAAACGATGCCTACTCAGCTGTCAATCCGCACCGTCATGAGTATGGGCATCCAACCGGAGTTCCTAGTATTGCGTAGTTCGGCCGTACTTGATAAAAGACGACGCTATCTGCTGGGTTTGAAATGCAGTGTCCCGGGTGATAATGTCGTCATGGCTCCCGATGTACCCAGTATCTACGAGCTACCTATCAATTTCGCTGATCAAGAGTTTGATCGCAAAGTATTAAAGCATTTGGGTCTAAACTATCATTCCCTGAAATTAAACGCCTGGCGGCAAATGCTCCGCACCATTGGGCCCAAAAAAGGGAAGGCGATAGAAATTGTTATTGCCGGAAAATACTTTGCTACCGGGGACTATGAGTTGGCTGACTCCTACGCCGCTCTGATCGAGGCTATCAATCACGCCAGCTGGTATACAAAATCACCCGTTAAGATAAGATTTATTAATGCAGAGGAGCTCGAAAAAGAGGGAGTAAAGATGATAGGCAAACCGGATGGTATTATCGTCCCGATCGGCTGGGGAAAGCGTGGCGCTGAGGGCAAGATCATGACTATCAAATATGCGCGCGAGAAAAAAATTCCCTACCTAGGGTTATGCTATGGAATGCAACTGGCTTGCGTCGAGTACGCCCGTAATGTGGTAGGCCTCGGTGAAGCTGATACTGCTGAAAATAACCCGAAAACCAAGCATCCGATAATCCACGACATTCCGATGAACGACAAGTATCAAGTAATCAAGGGTAAGGGCGTGTCCATGCGCCTGGGAGCCTTTAATTGCTATGTTCGCGAGAGAAGTCTGGCCGGCAGAATATACAAAAAATACGGAGCGGGAAAAGTAGTTAGCAAAGCTTACAAAAACAAGAATGAGGTCACGGCAGTGGGCAAGATTTTAATATCAGAAAGACATCGTCATCGCTTCGAATTTAATAATCACTACCGCTCATTGTTAGAGCGACATGGTCTGATCTTTTCTGGAACATCGCCCGATGACTTTTTCGTAGAGGTAATAGAATTACCACAATCCGAACACCCCTTCTTCATCGCCACTCAGGGTCATCCGGAGTATAAATCCCGACCACTGAAGCCACATCCTTTATTTGTGGAATTTTTAAAAGCATCTAAAGAACAAAAATAGAATTATTATGTCCTACTGACACTTCTTTAAGTGTTTTTTTATTTGGTTGACATTATGCACATTCTGTTGTAAATTATTCAATCTGTTATTTAACAACAAAAACGGGCAGTAATGAGCCCATCCCGAAAGGAGAATCATGATGATAAAGAAAGTAGTAACTGTATACATGCCGAACATTAGAAGACTAATCAGGGTAATAGCTGATGTCGGTCAAGCATTACCAGACGAAACTATAATCTTTCTAAAAAGTCTGAAGGCGGCCTATGTTGTAATTTGGGCACTGCAAGAATTCGTAACTATGGCCAATTCAAAAATCGGTCTCGAGCCATTATACAAGTATTGTAAAGATGACTCGATGCTTAATGAAGGATTTTTCCTTTATGATCCTGTTATACATAACATACTAAACACTAACAGCAGTATGAGTACGAGAATACGCTTCGAGCTAAGCTTATGGGATGATGGGGGTGTTAAACTGGAAACAAAAATTTTTAAAAATGGAAACAAACCATTTTTTTTCATAAACACCTGGTTAAAGGCAAATAAAATTATTGAGTACAAATACGGAGACGGTAAATGAACATCAAAACATTTTTCCTAGCATTATCTCTTACAATGCTTATATCGGTGACTGGACATCCGCAATCAGGCTCTGATATAGGCAACTATCACGGCGGGCTTGAGCTCGGATTGTCAACCAGAATAGTAGAGAATACATACTATGACGCCCGTATAAAATACCATTGGTTGACATACGGTTTTCCTTATGTCTGGTTTCATGGACTCACGACTTTTAAGGAAACTCATCAGATCGGTGGGGGCATGATAATACAGTTTACTGAGATAACAGGAGTTGGCGCCGGCATTGCTCTACGCGGTTATGGGCGCAAGACATCCGAACACCGCGGCATGTTAATAGTCGAGACCGCCGGTAATGATTTAAATGGTCGAGTCATATTTACTTTCGGCCAAGGGAAGCCGTGGTTGCATGCCGAGGGCGGTCTACCGTTAAAACATGTATTACTGGGTTGGACATACGACACGGATATCGGTTATGGCCCCACTATCGGCATGTTTATTGGTAACGTGAACCTGTTCGGGAAAATATCGTTGCTAATAAACAACAAAAGAGAGGAGAGTTTTTTCTTCTCCTTTGGATTCAATTTATAATTTTAGGACCCCCAAATTTGGGGGTTCTTTATTTTACAAATTTTCCAAAGCATACTTACCATAACGTTTTCGATCCTTTGCCTCAGCAATGACGTCTTTTATTTCTAACCTATTAATTGGCAGGGGTGAAGCGGTGACAATATTCCTATTAACCAAGCTAGTATAGATATGTCCTTTGGAACTCTTCAAATCATGAATAACATGATTATATCGAACATATAGTCGGCACCAGGTATAGTATTCATCGAAGTTCAGGTGTTTAATCTTATATCTACCCTGAAAAAGGTGGCCGGAACGATTATATTTCTTGTTAAAATATAACGTATAGCCGATGCTCAATCTATGCATGAATTTAGAAATGCCGTTTTCCACTAGTTGATTGAGGATTAGGTGATAGTGGTTATCTAGGAGATTGAATTCTATGATTTCAACGAGTGAAACAGGGGTCGAATCTCTAATTAGAGATTCGACCCCTGTT
>JANLIN010000095.1 GCA_024654345.1 Candidatus Komeilibacteria bacterium | reverse complement strand
TCTATTTTTGGGGATATGGGTGTTGGTGGAGATTTTTACACCGGTCGCCAAAGCCGGCACCCTCAAAAATATCGGTCAGCGCTTAAAATTTTTCTTTGTTGATAAAATCGGCTGGGGACATTCACAGCGTGGTCGCAAATGGTTGGTGGTGTTGGTGACACTACTGGGCATGGTGGCGGGTATTTTAACTCACCCATATTTTCCGGATAATCTGAAATTCTATCACGAGCAGGTTATCAAAATAGCATTTCTTAACATTGATTATACGTCGCTGAACGTTGGTTCGGAATGGTTTCCTTTTCCTCCACTTTCCTTATTGAGTAGCGCTTCCCTACTTTTTATCGTATTGGCTGTCAGCCTGGTGTTTGTCGCCTGGACGCCACGTCGTCTGAGCAAAGTCACGGTGTATTTAGGGATAATGACGGTGGTGCTTTTGTTATTGACGCTCAAGACCAGGAGATTCGTGGAGTACTTGGTGCCGATTACCATTATGTTTACATCTTTACTGTGGCGTGATCTGCTCGGGGAGCTACGTTGGCGAGATATTTGGCGTCGTTATCTCAGCGACACTTGGTTGCACAAGACGATGACGATTGTAGTGATCGTCGCGGGATTGTTTATCATCGGGCGGAGCATTTGGTTTACTAAGCAGGCTAGTGATGAGGGTCGGCCTTTGACGCAATATCGAGAAGCGGCTTTGTGGATGAAGTACAATCTACCAGATAATGCTTTGGTTATAAATAATAACTGGAGCGACTGGCCCCAGCTGTTTTATTATAATACCACGCAGAATTATTTGATCGGTTTGGACATGCGCTTTATGCTCAATAAGTATCCTTATGCCATCGATACTTATTTGGCTTTAAACAAGGCGGAGGAGCGGCCGGAGATAAATCCTTATATCTTTTTCCGGCAGAGGTTGAATGGAGACTATCTATTCATCTCCAAGCAGCGCGGTCATCTGCGCGAGAAAATCAGTGATAGTGTTTACTTTCAAATAGTATACGAAGACGACGACGCGGCCATCTATCGGATTCAGTAAACTATTCTAATTATTACCACCTGTCTGATAGAGAGCGTCGTCTAAACTCGCGAAGACAAAATAAGTAATACTATAAGCCGCCAAGATGATAAGCAAGCCAATGACGGCGTTGATTAAACGCTTCCGTGCTTTGGTGACGGCATCTTCATTGCCACCGGCGGTCATCCACTGGAAGCCACTGATCAGTATCATTATGACTGCCAACAAGCCGAGGAAGCCAAGGGTATAGCGAATAATATTAACGACATAGTTATCCAGATAGGCAGAAGTTGTACCGGTTACTTGATCCTCGACGTCATAGAATTCGTACATGATGTTATCATAGACTGGGTTGTTAGTGGCTTCAGCCGGCTGTACACTGAAGGTCAAGATTAATAATAGAAATGTCAGTAAGAGATAATTTTTCATTATTCCACGATTATATTAATAACGCGTACCAGGACATAGTCTGTGATAACAAAAGCGCCGAGAACTATTATCAAGCCGATAGTGGCGTTTACCATCCGTTTGCGCGCTTTGGTAATGGCATCCTCATTGCCACCGGCGGTCATCCACTGGAAGCCACTGACAATAATGAAAATGACAAATATTAAACCGATAAAACTCAAGGCTATCTTTATCACTTCGCCCGCTATATACCCCGGGCTAGTAACTGCCGGTTCGGCGTCAGGTTCATTATAATAGGCGGTACCACCTACTTCTTTTAAAACATCTTCAAAGTTTTCTTGAGCCGCGGTACCGGCTACTAAAGCACTGGGCAGTACGGAGATCAAAGCAATTAATATAATAAAAGATAAAATTAGTTTTTTCATAATAGTAGACAAGAAAACTTTATTGCTCATTGAGGGCATTGAAGGCGGTTTGCGATATCCACCAGGTGATGCTGTATGCCATCAAAATTATAGCTAAGCCGATGCTGGCGTTTATCATTCGTTTACGTGCTTTAGTGATAGCGTCCTCATTGCCGCCGGCCGTCATCCATTGCAGGCCGGAGGCGACAATCAACACCAAGAAAATAAGACCGACAAAGCCCAGAATATATTGGATAATAAGTCCGGCTGTTTGGTAGGGCGACACGGCCGGGCTGAATCCCGCCTCAACGGCGGCTACGTCCACCAGTTCTTGCATGGGATTGTCGGCCAGCGTCAGCCAAGGGGAAATCAGTAGTGTAAATATTATCAAATGTAATAGGTATTTATTCATAACAAGTTTACATTGGTAATAAGAGAAAGCACGAAAGTTGTGATACTGAAGGCGGCGATCACGATGACCAGTCCAATGACGGCATTGATCATTCGTTGTCGAGCTTTGGTAATGGACTCTGTATTACCACCGGCTGTCATCCATTGAATACCAGCGACGATGATCAATATCATAAACACTAATCCCAGAAAGCCCAATAAAATCTGGATAATGAGTCCGGTAATCGAGGCGATGGTGTTTTCGTCAGGTGGGATGCTGGTATCATAGCTACCAGTGGCGGCGCTATTGAGATTTTCCAAAACGCTACTAGCTAGAATATGATGCGGAAAAATCAGTAAGGAAAGTATTACCAGTGCAAAAATTAGGTTAGTGGTGAGTTTCATAGTGTTAACCGGTGAAACCGGTGGTGGAAATTAATCTCTCGATGACGAAGTAGGTAATACTGTAAGCCGCCGTGATAATCACCAAACCGATAACGGCATTGACAAGTCTGTCTTTGGCCTTCTTGATGGATTCCGAATTTCCGCCGGCCGTCATCCATTGAATGCCGGCGACGATGATGAATATCATAAATATGATTCCTAAGAATCCCAGAACG
>JANLIN010000077.1 GCA_024654345.1 Candidatus Komeilibacteria bacterium | reverse complement strand
GTTTGACAATACCCTTGGTAGTGCGTTAAACTGGGCAGTGCTTTAAGATTAATATTCTCCTTTATCCATGAGCAATAACCGGCATTTTACAGCAATATTTATTACACTAGTCACTATTTTAGTAGTGATTATTGTTTATATTATGACAGTGTCGGAGGCTGATAATATCGCCATCAATACGTCGGCACTGAGCAAAGCGACGGGTGTTAGGGCCACACTTGGATGGCTGGACGACGAGGGTTCTGTTTTTCGGTGGGAAATAATGAACGATGAAGTGACAGAGCCGCAAGTATTATTCAGTGATGAATCCGCTTTAAAGTATCGAGTGGCTTCCAGGGTAAATCACAGCCGATCGGAAATACTCACCATTGCCGTAATGAATGAAATGGGCGACGGACAAAATTTACGACTGTATGATTTAATAACGGGCGATATTTCTGATATCTTTACGTTGCCGAACCGTACCAGTGGTCAATATGATCGTTATATCAATAGTGCTGTTTATTTGCCCAATCGGAAGATTATCGGTTATAGTACGTATCTTTGGGATAAAGAAAAAGAACAGGCGCGCGGTCTTGAAGTGTGGGAATATGATCTTGATCGTGGGATCAGCACGCTGATGGCTGATATTTCGGGTGGGATTATGTCTCGAGCTGAAGTTGTCGGCTACACCGCTGATGCGAAAAATATGGTCATCTACAACTATGTTGCGGATGGCAATGGATTGGCGGCGGGAGAAATGAGCCTTCTTCAGAGGCAGAATAAGGTTTACAGTGGTACTGCCTGGGAAAATGCGCGCGAGAAATTTCAAACAAATCTAAAGGGTTCTGGTAACGGTGTTTTTGGCTACCCCTATATCTCGCCAGCCGGGGACGTGATTGCGTTTGTCTATAGCAATATCGACATAGAAAATAATAGTGTCCTTCTGTATAATCTCACAACCGGTACTATTAGGGAAATCTCTGTTATTGAGGGTAAGACAGGCATTTTACCGATTTGGCAGGACGCGTGGCTATTTATTTCTCAAGGGAATGCAGTAGAGACCTATAATTTACTGACTAATAAGAAGAAATATCTTTTGTCAGTGCCCAATCTTGAAGATTATATGCTGACCGTGGCTACCGATGTTGGGGTGGTGGTAGAGAAAGATGATGAGTTCCAACTTTATTTAACGGGAACTGAATCTCAGATTACATTACCTTCATCATTTAACTATGAATATCTATACTTAACCAAATAATCGCATGAAAAATATTGAAAAAATATTAGCGGTCGCAAAACTTCGAAATTACCCGGTGATTATTATGGAAGAGGGTGAGGCGTATGTGCTAATGCCGTGGGATATGTACGAGACTGAATTCGTGGGTAACCCATCAGCACCGAGCATGCCCAATCGCGGGGAGCAGAATTTTAATGATGTTGATTCGGTCCAAAAAGAACACAACCCGCCGCCGCAGACTGAAGCCCACGCGCCCTCATGGTCAGAAGAAACTACCCCAAAACCAATCAGTAAAAAAACAGAATTGTTGCCACCCATGATTAGAACTTCTCCCACCAGTGTTCGAGAGATATTAAATGAGCGCGTGGAGAATGGCTTTTCGCAAGCCGGTAGTGCGAGGAGTGACATTCCGTCGAAAAAAGGAACAACTCCCGACGATGTTGATGAGTATTTTTTTGAGGAAGTCTAAATAGTGACCGCTACTTGATTTCTCAGAATAAATCCATGTCTCGGCAGGACATAAATTTGTTCCAAATATTTTGCCTAATATTAGCTATTAAATAATAAATTGACTGATATTTACTGATTTTGACCGCCAAGCCCTTGCCAAACTGAAAATCCGGTGTTATAATCGTTTACGCAGTGAAGCATTTTTTTTTACTTAAAAAAAGAGATTCTAAACAAGCTTTAATAATTAAGTCTAAGTAACCGCAAATTGGTTAATATTTGCGTAAAAGGAGAAGTTTACAATGGCTAATTTTGATCGCTCAAAACCGCACGTTAACGTCGGTACTATTGGACACGTTGACCACGGCAAGACGACCCTGACCGCCGCTTTACTTAAGTGTTTGGCCGCGGCTGGTAAAATTGCACAGGATAAATCGGTGGATATGATAGATTCCGCACCGGAAGAACGTCAGCGCGGAATAACGATCGCAACGGCGCATGTTGAGTATGAAAGTGATAGCCGTCACTATGCGCACATCGATTGTCCGGGACACGCCGACTATATCAAGAACATGATCACAGGCGCGGCCCAGATGGACGGTGCGATTTTAGTCGTGTCGGCAGCCGATGGTCCAATGCCCCAGACCCGTGAACATATTCTGTTGGCTCGTCAGGTAGGCGTACCTTACATAATTGTATTTCTTAACAAAGTTGATCAGGTTGACGACCCGGAGTTGATCGATTTGGTGGAAGAGGAAATCAGAGATTTACTCAAGAAATATGAATATCCTGGGGATGAAACACCAATTATTCGTGGCAGTGCTTTGAAAGCACTGGAAAATCCAAATGGTGATGAAGCTAAACCGGTATTGGAGTTGGTGGACAAACTGGATTCCTATATTCCGGAGCCGGTACGTGATACCGAGAAACCTTTCTTGATGCCGGTTGAGGATATCTTTTCCATTGAAGGCCGGGGAACAGTGGCCACTGGTAAGATCGAGCGTGGTATTATCAAGGTAAACGATGAAATCGAAATCGTTGGTATTCGTGAGACTCAGAAAACAGTGGTTACCGGTATTGAAATGTTTAACAAATCCTTAAATGAGGGCGTCGCCGGCGACAACGCTGGTATTTTGTTACGCGGTTTGAAGAAGAATGACCTGGAACGTGGTCAGGTGATGGCCAAACCAGGAACAGTCACACCACACACTGAATTTGAAGCTGAAGTTTATATCCTGTCCAAAGAAGAAGGCGGTCGACACACCCCGTTTTTCAAAGGCTATAAACCACAGTTCTACATGCGAACGACCGATGTTACGGGTGATGTACTATCATTGCCGGAAGGTACAGAGATGGTTATGCCCGGTGACACTGTGAAGCTACACATTCAGCTTATTACCCCGGTGGCTTTGGAAGAACAGCAGAAATTCGCGATTCGCGAAGGTGGTCACACCGTGGGCGCCGGCGTGGTAACGAAAATCATTAAGTAAATTATTCGTCTCCCTCATGAGGTGACGACTAGTCACTTCATGAGGGGAACATTTGGCAACAATATGACAACCCCGAAACCGAAAACAAGTGAAGAGGAAGTTCAGACAAAGATTCGCATCAAACTGCGGGCTTATGATCATAAAGTTATTGATCAGTCCACGCGGACTATTATTGAGACTGCGCGACGAAGTGGTGCCAAAGTTGTTGGTCCTATTCCACTACCCACCATCAAGAAAAAATACACGGTGTTAAAATCCACTTTTGTTCATAAAGCCTCCAAAGATCAGTATGAAATGCGGACACATAAACGATTGATTGATATATTCGCTTCCGGTGGGAAAACAGTCGATGCGTTAATGAATTTGAGTTTGCCGGCGGGGGTTGACATTGAGATTAAAATGGTTTAATATTCGCACCTGACAACCCCACTTGGGAAGTATCAGATAGCGAACATCTAAACAAGAAAGTAAATTATAAATTTTTATAACCACAGCACAATAGTCTGTCGAAAAGTCTGTATTTAGATTTTTCCGCAAGTATTCAAGTGCCACCGCGATTTGTTCCGGCAGTTTTAGTCCAAGATTAAAATTCCCGGAGTAAATCACGGTTTTTTACTGGTAAAATCTGTAAAATTACATGAAAGTCGCCTTGGGAAAAAAAATAGAAATGACACAAGTATTCGCCACTAGCGGTGAAGTTGTGCCGGTGACACGGATCCAGATATATCCGGCTACTGTGACGCAAATAAAAAATAAGACGAAGGATGGTTATGAGGCCGTGCAGATTTGCGCCGGTGAGAAAAGAAAGACAACCAAATCACTACTTGGTCATTTTCAAGGAAAAAAGTACCGCTGGGCCAAAGAGTTCAAGATCGCTGGTGATAAGGTGAAACTTCAGGATAGTTGGGGTGCGGAGATATTCACTCCGGGCGATATCATAAAAATTACCGGCACGAGCAAAGGCAAAGGCTTTCAAGGAGTCGTAAAACGATGGGGATTCCACGGTTCACCGGCCTCACACGGACATAAAGATCAGTTGCGTATGCCGGGATCAATCGGACCCAAGGGACCGGGTAGAGTATTCAAAGGCACGAGGATGGGTGGTCACATGGGAAATGAACAGACTACAACCACCAACCTTGAAATTATTAAAATAGACGTTGAAACGCAGGTTATGTATATTCGTGGAGCAGTGCCGGGGGCGAGAAATGGTTTTGTATATTTACAAGGTGAAGGCGATTTTAGTCCGCGGCCGGTCGCTGAGCAGAAAGCGGAAGTAACAGAGGAAAGCCAGACACCAGCCGCTACCGCGCCGGAAGTAACAACTGCCGAACAGCCGGTCGCTGAAGATAATAAACCGGTTGAAGAATTAGTCGAAGAAAGCGTTAAATAACTGTATGGTGGAAGCAAAATTATACAACCAAGCAGGCGATGAAAATGGAACAATCCAGTTACCGGAGAGTATCTTCGCCGTGGTGATCAAACCGGCGCTGATACGCGAAGTGGCTGATATTCTCGAATCACAACGTCGACCCAATCTGGCACACGTCAAGACGCGTTCTGAAGTCAGGGGTGGCGGCCGGAAACCATGGCGCCAAAAGGGAACTGGCCGCGCCAGGCACGGCTCCATTCGCTCCCCATTGTGGCGCGGCGGCGGTGTCGTTTTTGGGCCACGAAACGTAATAAATCATAGTCGCAAAGTTAATCAAAAAGCCAAAAACTTGGCTTTGAAGATGGTTTTAACAAACAAGGTTCAGGCCGGTAAACTAGTAGTGATGGAAAACATTGACGCCAAAGAAGGCAAGACGAAGGATCTGGCGAAGGTCTTAACCAAATTGACCGGACGCAGTCGGACACTGGTAGTAATGGATAGCGGGAAAACTCAGGTAGTGAGAGCCGCCAAAAATATTAAACGTGTAACAACTTTGCCGGCCAGCAGTCTGAATGTTTTAGACCTTCTGAAAAACGCCTACCTGCTTGTCACCAAACCGGCACTGGATAAGATAGAAAAAACTTATAAATAAGTATGGGAATTTTCAGCAAACTAAAAAAGAGCGATAATAGTGAATATCAGAAGAAGCAGTCTGATGAGGCGCGGGCGCGTCAAGATGAGGACGTTTCTTTGGCAGAAGAGAAAGCCAAAGTGGCCATGCCGACCACGTCCAAAAACGGCCGCCAGTCATTGACTGACACGGGCCTGGCTTATAAATGGTTGGTTAAACCCATTATCACCGAAAAGGCCACCTATTTGAGTAGTTTTAACAAATATATTTTTGCGGTGGCACCGGGAGCCAATAAGATAGAGATTAAAAAAGCGGTGAAGAAAGTGTATGGCGTTGAGGTGCTGAAAGTTAATATTATTAACAAACCGGGTAAGACCGTCCGCTATGGACGAAAGATCGGTCGGACCAAAGTGCGTCGCCAAGCGGTGGTTACTTTGGCCGCCGGACAAACGATCCAGCTATACGAAGGTGTATAAAACATATGGGTATTAAAGTTTACAATCCAGTAACTCCAGGCCGACGCAAGATGTCAACTCTTGTGCGGGAAAATCTGTCCAAGAACAAACCCATTAAAAAATTACGCCATATTAAAAAGCGCAGTGGCGGCCGTAATAATCAGGGTAAAATCACCATGCGTCATATTGGTGGTGGTGCCAAAAGATTTATACGGGAAGTGGATTGGTTGCAGAACAGGTTTGATATCGAAGCTAGAATTGAGGCGATCGTTTATGACCCGAATAGACAGGCTGATTTGGCCCAAATATTATACAGAGATGGACGTCGCGGCTATATATTGGCGGCAGATGGGCAAAAACGAGACGATGTCGTGATCAGTTCAGATAAAGAATACAAAATGGGCGTTGGTAATCGTTTTCCTTTGCAGCTTATTCCCTCCGGTCAGATGGTGCACAATATTGAATTGGTGCCTGGTCAGGGGGGTAAAATAGTACGTAGCGCCGGTACTAGTGCCGTCTTAATGGTTATCGAGGGTAAATATGCTCAGTTAAAACTGCCTTCCGGAGAGATTAGAAAGATCGCTAAGGAAGCTTTGGCAACGGTAGGTCAAGTATCAAATCCGGACGCTCGCAATATCCGTTGGGGAAAAGCAGGACGAAAACGATATTTGGGAATAAAACCGACCGTTCGTGGTAAAGCGATGAATCCGGTAGATCACGCGCACGGTGGTGGTGAAGCCCGGAATCCGATTGGTTTGAAGCATCCGAAGACACCATGGGGTAAGCCGGCACTGGGTGTTAAGACGCGCAAGTCGGTGAAATCCTCTAACAAATTAATAGTCCAGCGTCGTAAGAAGAGGCGCTAATTTATATAACTGATTATGTCTAGAAGTCTAAAAAAAGGACCATACGTCGATGCCAAACTACTCAAGAAATTGAGTAAAGCCAGGCCCGGCGATAAAAATGAAATCAAGACCTGGGCGAGGAGTTCGACCATAACCCCGGAGATGGTGGGTTTTACAATTCATGTTCATAATGGTCGTAAGCATTTGCCGGTTTATATTGTTGAAAACATGGTTGGCCACAAATTGGGAGAATTTTCACCGACACGTAAATTTGTGTCGCACGGTGGAAAAATGGCCAAAGAGCAGGCTAAAGACGGTGGTAGTACTAA
Organism: Candidatus Komeilibacteria bacterium; assembly: GCA_024654345.1. Classification (GTDB taxonomy): domain Bacteria; phylum Patescibacteriota; class Patescibacteriia; order UBA1558; family UBA1558; genus JANLIN01. Next base: position 6,346 of record JANLIN010000077.1, on the reverse strand, counting down.
ATAGATAATCCTATGAAAGTAATAGCAACAGCCAAATATCTACGATTATCAACCCGCAAAACGCGGTTGGTGCTGGATGCTGTCCGTGGTAAGCAGGTGGACGTGGCTTTGGATATGCTGGAATTTATTAATAAGAAACCAGCTCGTCCGGTGGCAAAATTGGTGCGTAGTGCCATCGCGAACGCTATCAATAATTTTCAATTAGATAAGAATTCTTTGAAGGTTAAGTACATTACGGCTGACGAGGGCGGGGCTCTGAAACGATGGATGCCGAAAGCCCATGGTCGAGCGGACTTGATTCGCAAACCCCTAACTCATCTCACAGTGGTTTTGGAGGGGGAGAGTATACCAACACAAAAGAAATCGACCGAACGGAAAAAAACGGAGATTGCCGCTAGTGGAAAAGAGTCGGCAGTCGCAAAAGCAGATACTACCAAGAAAGCAGTCGGTCGGAAGGTAGTGACCGCTAAATCAGTCACTAAGACTAAGAAATAATATGGGACATAAAGTAAATCCAAAAGCTTTTCGCATGGCTGTCATAAAAACGTGGTCATCCAAATGGTACGCAAAGGGTAATTACGCTAAATACTTGGAGGATGATGTCAAGGTTCGTCGTATTGTGAGACGTAAATTACGCGAAGCGGGCATTGACCTGATCGAAATGGCACGCAGTGAACATGAGATTACGATTGATATAACAGCGGCCAAACCAGGGTTGATCATTGGTCGTGGCGGCGCCGGTATTGAGGAATTAAAAAAAGAGTTGCAAGACAAATGCTTCGCTAAAAATGTCAGTATCAAAATCAATATCAAGGAAGTCAGCAATCCGAATTTATCCGCGCCGGTACTGGTGGAAGCCATTCGAGCCGATCTGGAAAAGAGAATGCCATTTCGACGGATTGCCAAACAATCAATCGACAAGGTGATGAAAGCCGGTGCCAAAGGGGCCAAGATCTGTGTTGCCGGCCGTTTGAATGGCGCTGAAATAGCCCGCACGGAAGTGTTTTCCGAGGGTAAGGTGCCACTACATACACTACGTGCCGATATTGATTATTCCCGTGGCCATGCTCAGACAACTTTTGGCACGATTGGTATCAAGGTTTGGATATACAAAGGTGAAGTATTTAATAAGGAAAGTAATAATTCAGAGGAGAAGAAATAATGTTAGCTCCCAAGAAAGTAAAACATAGAAAAGCCATGCGCGGCGATCGAATCCGGGGCCGCGCCACCCGAATGAATACGGTTGATTTTGGTGACTTTGGTTTGAAGTCTCTGACCAAAGCCTGGGTAACTTCTCGGCAAATCGAATCCGCGCGTCGTGTTATTTCCCGTTATTTACAGCGCGGTGGTAAAGTCTGGATTCGGATTTTTCCTGATAAATCAATCACCAGCAAGGGCAGTGAAGCAACCATGGGAAGCGGCAAGGGAACAGTCGATCATTACGTGGCGGTGGTTAAACCTGGTACAGTGATGTTTGAAGTCGGCGGTGTTAAAGACTCGGAAGCGGAAGAGGCCTTGAAGTTGGCCGCTTATAAGTTACCGGTAAAAACTAAGATTGTGCGACGTATTTAGCCTACTAATTTATATGGAATTCAAAGATTTAAAATTAAAGAGTAAGACGGATCTCCACCGGCTGTTGGCTGAACAAAGGGAGAAGTTGCGTGAATTGCAGTTTTCGGTCAGCAACAAACAACTAAAGAATGTGCGTGAAATAAGACAGGTAAAGGTTATGGTGGCTCGTATTCTGACAGTTTTAAATAAGATGGCTGAGACTCCGACGGGGAGTGCGGCCAAAGAAGTTAACCAGAAGTAATATGAATGATCAAAAAGAACAGTCAAATATTATTATCAATCGACGACGTCTGCAGGGCGAAGTAGTGGCCGACAAGATGCAGGAAACAGCGGTTGTTACTGTGGTGACGCAGAGGATGCATCCGAAGTATAAGAAAAGGTATAAAATAACTCGACGTTATAAGTGCCATAATCCGGCAAATACTTACAAGGTGGGGCAAGTGGTTGAGTTTGAAGAATGTCGCCCTTTATCCAAACAGAAGCGTTGGCGGATAATAAAGAAGCTTAAATAATATGATACAAGCGGAATCCAAATTAAAAGTAGCGGACAATAGTGGAGCGAAATTACTAAAAGTGATTCAGGTTCAAGGCGGCTATAAAAAACGCTATGCGCATGTGGGTGAAATTGTGGTGGCGACCGTTAAGGTGGCTCAACCTCACTCCATGGTAAAGAAAGGGGATGTAGTGGTGGCCGTGATTGTACGTCAGCGTAAAGAAACTCGACGGAGTGATGGTAGTTATATTCGCTTTGACGAAAACGCCGCGGTAATCATTGACAAGAAATCCGGCGAACCGAAAGGAACTCGTGTTTTTGGACCGATAGCAAGAGAGCTCAAGAATAAAGGTTATAACAAAATTGTATCCTTGGCGCCTGAAGTATTATAAAATTTATGAATATCAAAAAAGCAGATACAGTCGAAATAATAACGGGTAAGGATAAAGGCAAAAGAGGAAAAGTCACCCGAGTCATTAGAGAAAGCGATAAACTAGTCGTCGAGGGTCTTAATATTCGTATTCGGCATCAGCGACCGAGACGGCAGGGAGAAAAGGGGCAGCGTCTGGAATTTCCGGCACCGATCCATGTCTCCAATGTCATGTTAGTCGATCCCCGAGCAGGAAAGACGACGCGCGTTGGGTATAAGCGGTTGGAAAACGGAAAAAAAATCCGTATTTCAAAAGTAAGTGGCGAAGAAATATAAATTTATGATGTTAACTAAGGAAAAATATAATAAAGTAGTATTACCAGGTTTGATGGAAAAATTTGGGTACAAGAACCAAATGGCAGCGCCGCGACTGACCAAGGTTACTCTTAATATTGGTGTCGGCAAGTCACAAAAGGATCCAAAGCATTCAGAGGTCATAATAAATACCTTACAACGCATCAGCGGACAGAAGCCAGCCGCCACCAAAGCAAAGAAATCCATCGCCGCTTTCAAAATTCGTGAAGGTATGATTGTGGGATACAAAGTTACTTTACGAGGTCAAAGAATGTACGATTTTTTGGATAGAATGATGACCATTGCTCTGCCTCGTGTTCGGGATTTTCATGGACTGGACCCGAAGAAGCACATTGATCAGCAGGGAAATTTATCTATCGGATTCAAGGAGCATATTATCTTTCCGGAAATCAAATCAGATGAGGTGGAAAAATTGCATGGTTTGGAAGTAGCTGTTACCACCACCGCCAAGAAGCGAGAAGAAGGATTTGAACTTTTTCGTTTGCTCGGTACCCCTTTTAAGCAGATTAAGTAATCGAAGCTATGGCTATTAAATCAGAAATAATAAAGTCAGGAAAAAAACCAAAATATTCCTCGAGAATCGTTCGACGTTGTTGGCGCTGTGGTCGTCGGCGTGGTTATATGAGGGATTTTCGTATGTGTCGGATTTGTTTCCGCGAGCTAGCTACGAAAGGTGAGCTTCCGGGCGTACGAAAGTCAAGTTGATAGTATTAATATAGAGAAATAATTATTTAGACACTATGACACTCACCGATCCAATTGCAGATATGCTTACCCGTTTGCGCAACGCTCTGGCGGTAAATAAGGCTGTGGTAGAAATACCTTGGTCTAAGATTAAATATTCTATTTTGCAAATTTTGCATAAAGAAGGCTATGTTGCCGGCGTGGAAATCGGCGAGAAGAACGGCTTCAAGATTTTGTTAGTGACTTTGAAGTATCAAAATGGTCAACCATCAATCAAGCATTTGCGGCGCATATCGCGTCCCGGTCGTCGTCTTTATTTCAAGAGTGACCGGATCCCCTATGTATTGAATGGCATGGGTCTGGCGATCGTATCCACCTCCAAGGGTCTGAAAACAGGCCTCCAAGCGCGACGTGCCAAAATTGGCGGTGAATTAATTTGTGAAATTTGGTAATAATATTATGTCTAGAGTAGGTAAAAGTCCAATCATTATTCCGGATAAAGTTGAGGTCAAACTCAACGAACGTTTGCTTACAGCCAAGGGGCCAAAGGGTGAGCTAACACTGGCATTGCCGCCCAAGGTAGAGGTGGCCATTGCAGATAAAGAAATCAGGGTGAGCGTGAAAAATGAAACCGACAAATCTGAGAGATCACTGTGGGGAACGGGGCGAAGTCTGATAAATAATGTTATCATGGGAGTTAGTCAAGGATTTAGTAAACAGTTGGAAATTAATGGCGTTGGGTTTAAGGCGGCTGTGCAGGGACAAAAGCTAGTTCTGAACGTTGGTTTTTCCCACCCCGTGGAATATCAGGCGCCGGCAGGTATTGATATTGCGGTGGAGAAGAACGTTATTACCATTTCCGGTTACGATCGTCATTTGGTCGGCCAAACAGCAGCCAATATTAGAGAGATAAAAAAGCCGGAGCCTTACAAGGGAAAGGGTATTAAATATATGGATGAAATAATCAGACGTAAAGCCGGTAAAGCGGCCAAAGGAGGAGAAAAATAATGAGTAATGCACAGACCAAAATTCAAGAGACTCGCCAGCGACGGACCGGCCGGACCAGAAGTCAAATTCATGGTACCGCAACCAAGCCGCGTTTGACAGTGATGCGCAGCCTGAGATATTTGGCGGTGCAGGCGATTGATGATGATACCGGCCGAACATTACTGGGCGTGCACGAGAGTAAACTGGTACTGCAAGGCACCAAGAGCGAAAGAGCGGAGAAGTTTGGACAGGAAATAGGTAGTCGTCTGCAGGCGGCTGGAATAAAGAAAATCGTTTTTGACAAAGGTCCTTATAAGTATCACGGACGTATTAAAATCATGGCAGATGCATTGCGCGGTGCCGGAATTCAATTTTAAACTAAGTTAGCTTTATGACAAACAAACGCGAAAAAAGAGGTAGACGACCGGAGCGAGAGCGAGATGATTTCAACCAGAAGATCATAGATTTGGCTCGTGTGACGCGTGTTATGGCCGGTGGTAAGAGAATGCGCTTTCGGGCCTGTGTGGTAGTCGGCGACGGCAAGGGCAATATCGGTTTTGGCGTGGCTAAAGGCGCAGATGTGGCTATGGCCGTCAACAAAGCTGTCAAACAAGCTAAAAAAAGTTTAATTTTTATTAAAATAAACGAGGGCACTATTCCTCATCAGATTGTAACCAAGTACAAGGCGGCTAAGCTGGTTTTGAAACCAGCCGCGGCTGGTACCGGTATCGTGGCTGGTGGTGCGACCAGAATGGTTTTGGAGCTCAGCGGCATCAGTAACGTATCTGCCAAAGTTCTGGGATCAAGTAATAAGATAAATAACGTTAAAGCTACTTTTCAGGCATTAGAGTCTTTCGTTCGCGAACGACAAATTGAGACTAAAAAAGATAAGACGAGTGCGCTAACAGTTGGGCAGATGGAAGATAATTCTGAAGAGACACCCGCGCCGGAAAAATCTAAAGAAGTTAAGAAATAACTATCCCTATGGAAGAATTAATAGGACTACATAATTTGCCTCGTAATAACAGCGCTAAGAAGCGGAAAGTTCGGCGTGGTCGCGGTAATGCCTCCGGTGGTAATTATTCCGGTCGGGGCATGAAGGGTCAGCGGGCGCGCAGCGGTGGTAAATCTGGTTTGAAATATCGTGGTATGAAATCATACCTTCTGCGTATACCTAAGAAAAGAGGTTTTAGTACCGATAATATAGTTTATATACCGATCAATCTCAGTGTTTTGGAGACTCATTTTCAGAAAGATGAGCAAGTAAGTCTGCGTAGCTTGCTGGTTAAGGGGCTTATCGCCAAGGACGAGAAGAATGTCAAATTGTTAGCCGGCGGGAAAGTCACCAAATCCTTGAAAGTCAAACTACCGAAAGTTTCCAAGGCGGCGCGAGAGGCAATCGAAAAAGTTGGTGGTGAGATAATCATCAGCCCGGCTGTCAAAGAGCCGAGTGTCAAGAAAAAAGCTAAGCAAAAGAAGTAAACACAATTTTCTATGTGGGCTAAACTAACCCAAATATGGAAAGCCAGAGATATTCGCCAAGACATTTTATTTGTCTTGGGGATGTTGATTGTGTTTCGGATAGCAGCCCACATACCTATTCCGGGGGTGGATGCCAGTGGCTTGGCTGATTTGTTTGCCAATAACCAGTTGTTAGGTCTCATCAATATTTTTTCCGGTGGTGGTTTAGAGAATTTCTCTGTGGTGATGCTGGGAGTGGCACCGTATATTACCGCCTCTATTATCTTACAGCTTTTGACCATGATTGTACCGGCTCTAGAGAGAATGTCCAAAGAGGGTGAACAGGGCCGTCACAAAATCAACAACTATACCCGTTGGTTGACCATTCCTCTGGCGGTTTTGCA
>JANLIN010000075.1 GCA_024654345.1 Candidatus Komeilibacteria bacterium | reverse complement strand
ATTTGACAGATTAGAACCCACCTGTTAATTTATAGCCAAAATATATTCTTTAACAATCACAGGAGATATAAATTGCAAACTGCGCTTACCAATGGCGAGATTCGAATATTTGCCGGCTCGACGTGTCAGGATTTAGTTGATAGCGTCTGTCGTTATTTGAGGACTGGCCCGGGAAAACTGCAAAATAAGGAATTTTCTGACGGAGAATTCAACATCAAATACGAAGAAAATATTCGTAACAAGCATGTTGTCATTTTTCAGGCCACGGGACCGAGAAAAGCCGCTCACCAAGAACTAATGATACTGATCGATGCTGCCCGTCGCTCAGCGGCGGGGAAAATAACCGTGGTTATTCCATATTTTGGCTATAGTCGCCAAGAAAGAAAGGATGCTCCACGACGTCCTATTTCAGCCAAGGTGATGGCGAAAGCGATCGATGCCGCCGGCGCCAATTGGCTTGTGTTCTTGGATCTGCACGCCGCTGCCATCGCGGGCTTTTTTGAAACGCCATCTGATCACATCTACGCTCGACCGGTTTTTCTGAGAAATATCAGACAACAATACGGAGAATCCGTGAAAGATTTGGTACTGGTAGCACCGGATGTCGGAGCCGGTAATATGTGTCGTTCGTATGCCAAAAGACTAAACGTGCCCATCGCTATCTTGGACAAACGGCGTCCCGAACCGAATATGTCGGAGGTTATGAATATTGTAGGCGATGTAAAACAAAAGCATGCCCTTTTAATCGATGATATGGTTGATACGGCCGGAACACTGACGTCTGGAGCGAAAGCATTGCTCGGTGCCGGGGCCTTAACTGTCTCGGCAATTGCGACTCATGGTATTCTTTCGGGGGCGGCGGTGGAGAGGATATCCAAATCCGCTCTCGACCATCTTTTTATCAGCGATAGTATCCCCCTTAGTGCCGAAGCGGAGGACTGTGAACAGATATCCGTCTGGCCACTGGCGGAGCTTTGGGCCAACGCTTTGCGGTGCATTCAAACGGGCGAATCCCTCTCCGCTCTGTTTGATGAATAAGAAGAAACCCCGTCATAATTGTCGGGGTTTTATTTTTCTTGTAGAATAGGCGCATGACGACAGAGAATAAATCAGGCTTTATTTTAATCGACAAGCCAAAGGGTTGGACTTCTTTTGACGTGGTGGCAAAATTGCGGGGAATAACGGGGGTGAAAAAAATTGGTCACGCCGGCACGCTGGATCCGTTGGCGACGGGCTTATTGATTGTCGCTATCGGTCGTGATGCCACGCGTCAGATAGATAAGTTCGTGAAGCTTGATAAAGTGTATTACGCTAAGGCTAAGTTGGGGGAAATATCTGACAGCTATGACGCGGATGGGAAAATAATAGTCAAAGAAAATACGGAAATCCTAACGCGAGAAACCATTGCCAGTAGCCTATTAAAATTTACCGGTCAGATAGAACAAGTACCACCCATGTTTTCCGCCAAGAAAATAGCTGGTAAAAAGCTTTATGAGTTGGCGCGACAGGGAAAAGAGGTAGCCAGGAGTCCTGTTAAGGTTAATATCAAGCGATGTGACCTGGTTAAATATGAGTGGCCATGGTTGGAAATAGAAGCGGAAGTAAGTAGTGGTACTTATATTCGTAGTTTGGTGCATGATCTGGGGCAAGAGCTAAGTACGGGGGCGGTGGTTTATGAACTGCGCCGATTGCGAATAGGTAATTACAGCATTAATCAGGCAAATGATTTAACGAACATTGCCTCGGAAAATTGGCAGGATTTTCTCCTCACAGTAGAATAGTTGCATATATAAAGTACCCGAGGCACTTTAAAGTGCCTCGGGTACTTTTTCTTATTTCCCATCATCATCAAAAAATTCGTAGTAGGAAAGAATGCCCATAGCTCCTAGTATCATCCAGAAAAAAAGTTCTTCGATTGGAAACCACATTTGGCCCAGAGAAAACCGCCCCACGATACCACCGCCCGGGAATACCCATTGATTGAGATGGAGAGCTGTTATTTCGTATAGAAAAGACGAATAGAAAAAATAGACTCCAACCTTCAGAAATTTGTTAAATAATTTAGGTTTCGTGGACAGTGTCAGGATTATAGGTAAGAGCACAAGAATAACACCAAATTTCAGGTACCAATAATTTATGTATAGCCACTGTTCATTGATAAAATAAATGAGTAGAAAACCGAGAAGAATAACGCCAAATAAAATATACAGATATTTAAGTCGAGGGCGATAGCTATAATCCGTATCTCCGTATTCATAGAAATATTCATAGAACATTATTATAAACATGGTATATATCGGGAGCCAAATTATATTTTCTATGGTGACGTAACCAAGCAAACGGAAACCGATGACGGAGTTCTCTACCAGCCAAATTCCGGTCGCAACACAGATATAATCCAGGACTATCACGATAACCAGAGTTGATAAAGAAAATAGAATTGTTTTTTTGATTTTTAGAGGATTCTGAAAGCAAAGGTATAAGAGGGGCAGTCCAAAAAATAAGAGCAGAGAAGTAAAAAATTCCGCTGACCACCATAGTGATAGACCGGTAGCAAATAGCGGCCACAGGTAAAGTAACAGCCTATCATGACGGAGCTGTTTATGGACGGGCCACTCCCGGTAATACTTAATTGGGTCGATCATGAGAGTTAGTAAATCTCAACTACGTGACCGGAGAATTCTTTGATGAATTGTTTACATTCAATGCGTAGAAAATCAGCCGCTACCAAGCGACGGTAAAAGTCATTGACGGGGAGAGTGACCTCACCGATGCGGCCGACTTTAGCGCCGTACTGGCTGTTAAATTTTTCCGTACTACCAATAGCGTCGGTGGAGCGATATAGCTTTTCTATAACCAGCATTTGGTCTGAGGGTTTTATGTAGTTGGACATAAATGGATATAAGTATTAATGATTATCCTTGTGAGTCTCGGTGGTTGCTTATTTTCTGCTTATATGATACAGTAGTGGTCGGCTAAAATAAAGCCTTAATTAATTATTATTTTTATAGACAAATGCCGGTAAAGAAAGCCGCCATCAAGGATATTCGCCAGAGCAAGAAGCGTACTCTGCAAAATCTGCGGGTAAGCCGTGAGATCAAAGCTATCGCCAAACAGGTCGAAAAGTCACTGGTCGCCAAGGAGTTTGACAAGCTGAACGACTTGTCGATCAAATTTCAAAAAGCGGTCGACAAAGCCGTGAAGCATGGACAGATGAAGCTCAATACCGCCAGTCGCAAGAAATCAAGATTGGCACAACAGGTGAAGAAGGGGAAGGTAAAGGAGTAATACCTACCATTTCATATGAAAAAACTGACTCGAGTCTCTATGTCGTGTCAGTTTTTTTGTTGTTGTGTTAAAGCGTCGTTGTATTTTTGACGATGAATAGATCAAGCAAAATTTTTGGTTCTAGTGCCAGGGATTTCATATTCACATCCAGCTCATGCAGACTCTGGAATATCTTTTTTAATTGGGACAGAGAGTATCTGCCTATTAAGGGCATAGTTTTTTTTACCACGAAGGGATGCAGGCCAGCAGCTTTGGCCATTTGCGCGGGCGAGATATTTTGATCAGCCAAAGATTTCAGCTGCAGCAAAATACGAAACTGGCGAGCGATCATAGTCAAGAGATATTGCTCATTCATGCCTTGTTGCAACTGGCGCTCCAGCAGAGGAAGTGCTTTTTTGGTATCGCGCGCGGCCAAGGCGTCTGTCAAGGCAAAAATATTATCGTCTATATTTTCGACCGTCAATTCTCTGACATCAGTGGGAGTGATGGTGCTGTCTTTTTTATTGGCCAACAGCTTATTTATTTCATTACTCAATTGCCATAGATCGGTGCCAATGTTGGCACTAAGACTCTCGGCCGCCGCCGCGGTAATATCTCCACCTCTGTCTTTGACGGTTTTTATGATCCAAGCGGGCAGTTGTGAACCCGTTAAAGCCGGAAATTCTTGAGCGTATTTATAACCGGAAAGTTTTTTGAATAATCCCGTGCGCTTATCCGGTGACCCGCTTTGCCAAAATAGGATAAAATTTTCCTCCGCGGTGTCTTTTTGGCGATTCAAATACGCTATGACAAGTTCTTTAAGATCCGCCAATTTTTTATTAGTAAAGATATTCTTGATTACGATCAGGCGTTTGGTGGATAAGAAGCCCATTTGTCCGGTAGCCTCATTGAATTGCTCAAGTGTCAAATTTTCACCGTCGAGGGTGACTATATTAAAGCCGGATTTATCCACTTGCTCGCGGAATTTATCCCTAATCTGGCGCATTTTTTCCGCTGACCGAAAATCATCATCGCCGTAGAGAAAAAAAATCATGCTAAATCGTGAGTTGTTAGTACTCAAAATTTAGCATGAATTTAAGCAAAGCGCTAGGGGTATGGAGATGGTGTTTTAGGTACTAGTATCCTCGTCTTCATCTGTGTCATCTGTTTCGACGCTAGAGTCGGGAGTGGACGCCTTATCGGTATCCTGCTTGATCTTATTGTACTCTTCGGCAAGCTCCTCGATATCATCTTCAAGGTCGGTCCGAATAATGTCCCAGGTGGAAGCCGTTGCGTTTTTAAGGTCATCCCATCGGGCTCTCAAATCAGATAGTTCCTCCCGTAGATCATCCCTCTTTTCTTGAAGGTCCGCGCGAACATCTTCCGCCAACGCGTCAATTTGGGTGCTTAGCTGACCAATTTGGTTTTCTAAATTGTCTATCCGTGACTGGAGATTGGCTTCGATCGTGGTGCGATTTTTGAAATCACCGCTGGCGCCCACATTGTCGTTATTGTTGTCAGAGCTGCAGCCTACTCCCATGAGAAGTACCGCCATGACTCCTGCCACCAGCAAATATATTCGTTTTGTACTCATATTTTTCTGTTAATTATTAGTACTATTGGGTTTGAATAATTTTTCATGAGCAAAAATCACTTTCTTTTCACCGGCACTATAGTTATCGGGGTTGAAATCGTGGATTGCCTCCATGATGGTGTCGTAGGAGAACTTAAGATTGGCCCCACTTTGTGTTCCCGGATCTTGGACGATAAATACCCCCTCAGTGTCATCGTAGCCGGAAATTACAATAACATGGTAATCCGGTCCTCCTGCCGTATAAAGAGGGTTGTTTAGCTCGGGAGCATATACCGGCGCCAAAATGGGTTTCTCACTCTCAATATGATCCCTCATCTCTTCCAGAGTGGGATTGGAAACGATCTCCGCTCTCCAACCAAAATTGGATGAGTTCACAATTTCTGCTACGGTCTCCATGGATTCATCAAGACTTCTGCCCGCTGTCTCCTCCTTTTCCTTAAACACTTTCAGAATTTCAGTTTTGGCGGTGGCCGTGTTCAGGTCATCTCTGCCTTGGAAGAAATGTTGGATCATGATAATTGAGGTCTCTTCACAGGCATTTGCCCAAGGTTCGCTCCAATCACCGGCTGGTGCTTGTGAAGTAAAAGGGACTGCTAATTCTTTTGTATCGGGATTATCTTTGGCGGCGGCGGCCAGCCAGGTAACGACCGCTATGACGGCAATTCCGCCGATGACATACCATTTAGTCCATTTAGTGGAATCGGTCGTTACCATACAATTACGCCCTTTTTATCAATTTGATAAGCAGTAGTAAGATTACGGCGCCGGCGATTGCGGATAACAAAGCTAGGAGAAAGTTACTGCTACTGCCGAATAATAGACCCCCCAGTAGGGCTCCCACTACACCGACGACCATGTCGCCGATTAGGCCGAAGCCGCGTCCTTTGACTATCAGGCTAGCGATCCAACCGGCCAGTAAGCCAATCAGGAGAAATAATAGAATGTCCATATAGTATTCTTTAAATTTTTTAAGCTGTAATCTCGGCGCCACTTGTATAGTAGGTAAAAAGGATTAACTGATGATTAGTACTTGGTTATATCCAAATTAAAAAAACCGCTACCTTAGTGGCGTCGAGGCAAGAATAATTGATATTATAATCGCTACTTTAATATACCCCAGTTCAGACCGGAGTTTATATCCACTTTAATTGGAACGGCTAGTTTATGGATTGATTCCATGGTTTGGCGCAAGTAGTCTTTCACCTTGGTAACGTCGGCCAGTGGTACTTCGAGGACTAGTTCATCGTGTACCTGCAGGAGCAGGCGACTCATTTCACTGATAGACGAAAGATTGCGCCAGACCTCGATCATAGCCAGCTTCATAAGATCGGCGGCTGTTCCCTGGACGGGCATGTTGATAGCCATGCGTTCGGCGGCGGCTCTGATAAAAGGTACACCCGAATTTATCTCCGGCAGATAGCGTCGACGTCCAAAAAGAGTTTCGGCGTAGCCTTTGTTGCGCGCCAGAATTCGCGTCTGTTCCAGGTAGTCATTGACGCTATTATAAACCGTCAAATAGTTTTCAATAAATTGTTTGGCTTCGGTACGGCTGATGCCCGTTCTCTGCGCTAGACCGGTAGAGCCAAGACCGTAAATGATTCCGAAATTGACCTCTTTCGCTTGTCGGCGTTGTTCAAAAGTAACAGCCTCCTTACTTATATTGTGTATGGCGGCCGCCGTGGCGGTATGAATATCATCACCGTTACGAAAAGCGTCTATCATTTTCTTGTCACCTGACAAAGAGGCGATGACGCGCAGCTCAATCTGGGAATAGTCGGCGGCTACCAGCTCATACCCGGGGCGGGCGATAAAAGCGGCTCGAATTTGTCGTCCGATTTCTGTTCGGATGGGAATATTTTGTAGATTTGGATCGGATGACGAAAGACGGCCGGTGGCGGTGACCGCTTGGTTGAAACTGGTATGAACTCGACCGGTTTTCTTTTTGACCAAAGAGGGTAGGGCGTCCAAATAAGTATTTTTCAGTTTACTGTACTCGCGAAACTGACTGACGAGATCAATCACCGGATGAAGCCCGCGCATTTTTTCCAGCTCGCCGGCGGCGGTGGAGATGCCAGTTTTAGTCTTTTTTAGTCCTTTGGTGGAAATCTCCAACTCATCAAAGAGAACCTCTTTCAGTTGTTTCGGTGAGCCGACATTGAACTCGCGACCGCTCAGTTTATAAATCTCTTTTTCAAGGTCGGTAATTTTCTTGCCAAAATCAGCTGATATTTTTTTCAGCAGGGGTGTGTCTATGAGAATTCCTGTCAATTCCATTTCCGCCAGGATAGTGATCAGGGGAATCTCAAAATTGGCCAGCAACTTTTCCATCTCTTCCTTTTCGATCTGAGTTTTTAATTTCAAATAAAGTTGCCAAGTATAGTCGGCGTCTTCGGCCGCATAAAAGCGAACTTTTTCGAGATCAACATCAGTTAGACAGAGCTGATCTTTGCCCTTGGGGCCGATAAGATCTTCAATCGGTTGCATACGATAGCCAAGTTCAGAGAAAACTAAATCATCTAGCTTCAAACTGCGCGAACTGGGAAAGAGGAGGTAGCCGGCTAACATGGTGTCAAAGTTTAGTCCCCGCAAAGTAATGCCTGAGTTTTTTAACATCTGGTAGTCATATTTGAGATTGTGGCCGATTTTCATGACTTTGTCGTTTTCCAAAATGGATTTTAATCTTTCCAGCCACTCCGGATGACGACAAGTATTTATATAATAGGCACGGCCCATCTCCCAGCAGAGGCTGATGCCTAGCATATCAGCTGTAATCGGATCGAGCCCGGTGGATTCAGTATCGATAGCGAAGTAGGACTGGACACTAAACTCCGGTAAAAATTTTTCGAAATCTTCATCACTATCTATGAGAAGATAGCTACCGCCATTTTCCGTTTTAATCTCAGCGTAGGTCTTCTCTGTAGCCTCGGCCATCTCTTTGTCCTTACCGTGAGCGAACTCTCGTGGAATTTTGGTAAGCAGACTACGGAACTCAAACTTTTGAAATAGTTCGTAGACTTTTTGCAGGTCAAAACCTTTCGCTTCTGTGGTTGGTAATGAAAAAGCCAACGGCACATCGGTGCGGATGGTCGCCAAACGGTAACTCTGTCGAGCCAATTTTTCATGTTCGCGTAAAAGTGATTTAAAGCGATCGTTGATCAGATCGGTGCTTTCCAGATTTTCGTATATTTTTTCCAGCGATCCGAAATTTTTGATCATTTCGCAAGCGGTTTTTTCGCCGATGCCTTTGACCCCAGGGATATTGTCAGAGGCGTCGCCGCGTAATGATTTAAAATCCACGACTTTATCCGGTCCAAATCCATATCTCTCTTTTACCGCCGCCGTATCGTAAAGAATAGTGTCACTCAACCCTTTTTTCATGGTAAATATTTTGGTACTGTCGTTGACCAGCTGCAGAGTATCGAGGTCGCCGGTGACGATTATACACTCAATCTCTGGGTTCGATTTATTCACTTTGGTAACAATAGTACCGATGACATCATCGGCTTCAAAACCCGGTTCCGTGAAGACAGGGATTTTGAACGCCTCCAGTATTTCCATCACGTAATCAATCTGAGCGTAGAGTTCATCCGGCGCTTTGACGCGATGTGCTTTGTATTCTTTGAACTCCTCGTGGCGAAATGTTGGTTTAGCTAAATCAAAAGTGGCGGCAATATAATCCGGCGCAAATTCCTTGATAATTTTCATCAGAATAGAAGTGAAGCCATAGACGGCATTGACCAAAAGGCCATCCTTTGTAGTCAAGGGTGGCAGGGCGTGAAAAGCCCGATGGATCAGGGCGTGCCCGTCGATTATTATTAATTTTTGCCTATTTTTTACCATAAGTAGGTTAATTCTACCATTTTATAGGCAATAAAAAAACCCGCCTATATTGAAGCGGGTTTATAACTAATTTTTCCTTTGCTCAAAGAAGCGATCGGAGAATTCTCTTTTTTCTTCTTCGATCTTTTTTCTAATCTTTCTTCTCATCCGCCAGAAAATATAAAGAAAGATTAGGGGTACAATCAAGGCGATGGTGGCTATCCATTGCGTAATTTCCCACTGCGGATCATCTTTTTGCCACACAAAAATAGCGATGGCTAGGAGAATTGCTTCCCAGATTCCCAAATAAATCGTGGCCGTCTTCATGTTACTAACCTGAGGACCAGTAGCGTTAGAAAAGGGCTAGCCAGAAAGAACAGCCAAAAAAGCCAGTCGTATTTTGTTTTTTTTCTCCGGTACTTCATAACGTCACCTCTTCCTTTTGTTTTTGTAAATTGCTATGCCGGCTATCAATCCGTTACCAATGAGACCATTGATTAGCGGATAAGCCGGCGCGAAATTATTTCCTTTCATTTTGTTTTTCAGAATAAATTACCACTTTGTATAAATTATGTCAACCACTAGCGAAAAACGTCTATTTACGGTAATCTTTATGCATGGATGACTGTATCTTCTGTAAAATAGTGGCCGGCGAAGTGCCTGCCTACAAAGTCTATGAAAACGGGGATTATTTGGCTTTTCTTGATATCAAACCGCTAGCGGAGGGTCATGTTTTAGTGATTCCTAAACTACATTACCGGTGGGTGTGGGATGATCCGGAGGTAGGACAATATATGGAAACCTGTCGCAAGGTGGCTCGGGCCCAGCAGCGAGCATTTTCTACTGAATGGGTGGTGTCATTGATCTTTGGTGAAGAGGTACCACACGCGCACATCTGGCTAGTACCGTGCACGGCCGGGGATGGACATGGAGGATCGATAGATTTAAGTAAACGACGTGAATTGCCGACTGATAAAATGGAAGAAGTGCGCGATAGAATTATTTCTCATCTGGAAGACAAAAATTAATTATTTAACTCATCGCAGTGAAACTGACAGACTTTATTACTCAAGCCCATAGAGCCACATATGCTTCCGGTGCTAGCCCCACGGTTGATAGCCAGGGTGCTCATCGGTTTAACTACGAGGTGGAAAATTTTACCTATGAAGATACTTACTATGGCGGTGCTTTTTTCATTGGTACCGAGGTGGTGCGTGAGAATGGACGCCCTATTTGGGGGATGAACTACTATGGGAGAATATTAAATGATGATATCAATCGGGGTGATCTTTTTTCTTTCTTACGGGAAATGTTGACTCGGGGCGAGCCGGGTATGCTATTGCGCGGTCCCAAAAAGTACAAGCGTAAGTCGTGGAGTTACCGCTATTCTTATAAGGGTACCTTGGGGAACTTTACCGCTCAGGAAACTATTAAATATCAAGGCAAGAAGGCGTACATCGCTCATTTAGCCGGCGGTAGTATCGAATAAATTTATGAAGGGAATTATCTTAGCCGGCGGCAAAGGTACGCGGCTACAACCTTTAACCAAAATAACAAGTAAGCAGCTGTTACCTGTCTACAACCAGCCGATGATTTATTATCCCCTACAGACTTTGTTAAAAGCTGGTATAAGAGAGATCATGATTATAGTGGCCCCGGAAAATGCGGGTGATTACTTAAACTTTCTCGGGTCAGGTCGGCAGTTTGGCGCGAAGTTCACTTTTGAAGTGCAGGACGAGCCAAAGGGTTTGCCACAAGCTTTTGAAATAGCTGATAATTTTATAGACGATGATGACGTCGCTCTGATACTGGGCGATAATATTTTTTCCCATGATTTTTCCGCCAATGTACAAAGTTTTAAATCAGGTGCCAAAGTTTTTGCCAAAAAGGTGGAAGATCCGGAAAGATTTGGGGTGGTAGAATTGGATGATAGTCAGAAGCCGTTACGGATAGTTGAAAAGCCGGTAGAAAAAATCAGCGATTACGCGTTGGTGGGATTTTATATCTATGATAACCGAGTGGTGGAATTGGCCAAAAGTCTAAAACCATCGGCCAGAGGGGAGACTGAAATAGTGGATCTTCACAACTGGTATTTAAATAAAGGTGAACTGGAAGTGGAGAAAATAGAGGGCGAGTGGTTTGATGCCGGAACATTTGATTCACTGCTGAAAGCCAGCAATTTTATGGCCTCTCGGCGATAGGCAAGCCTTGATTTAACCGGTAAATATTGGTAAACTCAAGTCTGCCAATATTTTTTTATTTATGCGGCCACGTAGCCAAGTGGTAAGGCAGGGGTCTGCAAAACCTCTATTCGGCGGTTCGATTCCGCCCGTGGCCTCCAAGGAATCTGAATACAAATATAAATAAGCAAAAGCTATTCTAATCGACTCCGCCCGCCCGCCGAGTCGCACTCGGCCCGCCATGCCGACTTGTCCTCCGTAGCTCGTTAGAGCGTAGGGGGAAGTTCGCCGTGGCGAACGAAGGATGGTGGCCTCCAAGATTAAACTTTTCGATTACTCTAGTCCTATTACTCTGTTATAAAATTCATTCTTCTTCTGATAGTATTCTCTGGCTGATAAATCTCCCTGTTTTAGACCAACGTATTCTTGTAGAAGTTCTGGTTTCGTCTTTAGGGAATCAAAGAAAATCATATCATTTTGTATTCCTTTTAAATTTTTACTTCCCAAAGAAGCGTCAATTTTATAACCACCCTTAATAACTCTCCAAAGTATCTTATCTTCCAGCACATATGTTGGCTCACCAAGAACAGGAATTACTTTTGGCAAATTAGCATTAAAATTTCCGGGCTCAGAGAAAATATAAAGATCAATGTCGTTTTGACCCTGGATACCCAAAGCCAAAGAGCCTCCCCAAAAAACTTCTAAACCAGTGAATTCCTCCAATTTCTTAACAAGATTTTTGGCAAATTTGGCAGACTCATGATCCCAAGGTCTTATATCAGCTTTACTATTCTCAGGAATTTTTTCTAAATATTCTTTTTGTGGACCAGTTAACATATTTGAAAATTCCTAAAGATTAGTTAAAGAGAACTACTTTTTACCGAGATTTCAAAATGTAGACGATTGTAGTCCTCGAGGAGTCTTTTTTATTTACCTCTTGTGAAGTAAACTGATAGACCATTTAAGTAGGATAAATATAAGCTGGAGAATAATATTAAATAAAATTAAGGCCACGGCGGCGTATAGATAAGGCGTCAGCGATACGGAGCTAATAAATAATAAGATAATCAGAGCCGGCCAAATATTTTTCAGATCGCGTGTCGATGGGCCTATCATGGCACCGACATTTAGTATTAGTAGAACAAGAATTAAAGACGGCCAAGAAAAATCCAGACTTTGTACAATCTGGATGGCGCTGACGATGATGCCAATCAGGGACTGGGGTAGGACAAAGGCAAAGGAATTGGCGAATAGGTATTGGTTGATTAACCAGAGCCATAATAAGCCACCGGCGATGGGCGCGAGGGATATAAGGACTTGACCGAGAAAGGGAATTTTGGAGCGCGTATGAGTGACATGCGGCTGGCGTGATACAATTTCCAGCTCGGTGATTTTTGCGCCGGTCAGGGCGGCGACAATGGCGTGTGACAGCTCATGTACCAAAGCTCCCAAATAATACAACCAGCGCACAATCCCGAAATTGAGGAACTTTATATTCAGCCAGTGGCTCACGTAGCCGGTGGCGCTGACGAGAATTATGGCGGCCCCTAGATTGTAGTTCAAATCAATCATAGGTAGATTTTACCATGAATCAAAAGCGTCCGCCAAAGGCGGACGCTTGTTTTTACGAGAGGTGTGTATTATTAGTAAAGGATTTCCATTCTTGTATATTTCTTGCCAAACTTTCTGGCGGTGGGTACATCTTTCATCCAGATATCGACACGATCAGAGTAACGGGCGTTCATGCGATCCTCCACTCGGAAAAGTTTATCACCGAATAAGTCAGGAAAACGGACATGAGTGCCGAAATTCAGATTTAAATAATTCGTGGCAATAATATCTTCAACCGCTCGCTCACAAAGCTCCAAGCCGGAAGCGGTATGACAGGGCGTGGTGTCAGTTTGACCCGGCACGCTGTTATAAGCAGTGACAGAAATGTAAACAGTACGCACCGCCGGACGATCATTAACCGTTGGTAAGGCAATATTATAGTCCCAAGTGCCCTTATTGGATGCGGAAGCTATATCTAATTCATTCGTAGAGCCGGCGGCGACGGCATACTGAGGGAAAGCCAGCTGTAATATCATTACCAACCATAATAGCAGCGGGAAAACGGTATTTTGGCCAAATTTCACGGTTTTTCGATATATTCGTTTGATTTTAACTATCATACTGGGTATTTACTGGTAATCAAAAAGAATCCCATATCTTGGGATCCTGACGCTGTCATTTTAGCAGATAATAAGATATTTGTCAACCCCATTGAAGGGCTACGAACTAAAACAAGGAAATGAACTATTACGAAACTGTAAACGGGTGCGTATACCGATTTACCGTAAACTAACAGTCGCAGATTCGTAATGGTTCGTAGTGTCGTCGTGGGTTAGGGCGTGGTCCATTGATACTTCTCTAAATTTATCCACCAAAGACCGTCTTTGCGCTTGGTTGTTCTGACACCCTCTTTTTGCAATAGAATTTTTTGTAACTCCGCCGTATGAGTATCACAGGTAGTACTTATCTCTCCGAAACGATTTATAACTCGGTGCCAGGGGATGGTGGTATCGGCCGGTAATTGATGCAGGGCCCAACCGACTTGTCGGGCGGCGCGTGGACTACCGATCAGAGCTGCGATTTGTCCGTAGGTAGCTACTTGGCCGCGGGGAATTTTATTTACACATTTATAAACACACTCAAAAAAATTGGCCATAGCTACGATATTAGAGCAATGGTAATGCTGGCAATAATTGCCAAGGCGCCACCGGCCATCTGCAGACGACTCAATTTTTCTCGATTGTACTTCAAGCCCAGATAAACTGCTATAGCCGGATAACTCTCAGTGATAGCCATAGTAACAGAGAGATTGTTAGTGCTGACTACAATTGCAAAGAGTAGCCATGCCAAAGTATCCACAACGCCGGTGGCCAATAGAAGAGGCCAGCTTTTTTTGAATTGCTTACTCAGTTTTTGAAAACGACCTCGAACCGCTAAATAAACGAAGGAGATAACGGTAAAGATAACCCACGGTGCCCAAATTGCAAGTAGGGGAGTTATTTGTTTGGCACTCAGGGCGGTGAGAAAGTTTACCAATGTTATTGTAACAATTGCCAGTGCCGCCAATAATACTCCCTTTTCTAGAACTTTAACTTTAATGAGCATTATTTTTAATAGACGATGTTGTCGTCTGATAGAGACCATAATGATGCCCGCGATGACGAGTAGAATTAACATTATTTGTGCCAGGTTTAGACTTTCTTGAAAAAAAAGTACGCCCAGTACTATCGTCAAAGGCAATTCGAACGATAACAATACCTCCACCACCGATAATTTACCCTCTTCATAAGCTCGGAATTGACTGACCGCCGCCAGATAGGTGACCAATCCCAGAGCACTAACGAGGATGATATTGGATGGTGTCAGTATTTTATATATTTCAGACCAAACAAAAGGAGTTAGTATGGCAAGGCCAATAACGCCAATAATAAATAATGTCTGAACGTTGCCAACTCTTTTTACCGATCTTTGTATAAAAAAATCACCAAATCCCCAGAAGATCATGGCGCCGAGAGCAAGGAGAGTAGTAGTGACTGTCATAAACTAATATTATAGGATATCCAGTAGATAAACCAAAAGACGATCAGGGTTATAGTCCATAAGCGTGAGTAAAGGGGGCGACTCTCTTTTTCTTTTTGCAGATGGTGTGCGAGGTACGCATAAGCCACCAACAGCCAAACAAGGCCGATGATCCACCCACCGATGACATCCGTGGGGAAGTGAACGCCTAGATAAACACGACTTAAGCCAATCAAGCAGCCGATAATCATCAATAGGGCGCCGCCCAATTTACTGTGATAACGGTAGATAAAAAGCCCTATTAGTACATACAGGGATATGCCGATGGCGGCGTGACCACTGGGAAAAGAGTAGCTGCTGATTTCTATCAAGGCTGTCTCGGGTCGGATTCTTTGGACCCATTCCTTCAATAACTGCACGGTTACGAAACTGCCGCCGGCTGATATGCTTAGAGCCAATGCCCAGTTGTGGAGACCATATTTCAACAACAGCGTCATCAAAAAGAGGATAGAGACAATAACGATCTCATTATTTCCCAAAGAGGTTATGAAGCTGGCTATCTCATTGAGAGTAGGAGAATAGAGACTCTGAAACCAGTCTAGTATTAACACTTCAGCTAAAGTCATAGCTTTATTGTATCATAAAAAATAACCCCTGGATTAGTTAATCCAGGGATTTAATTGTTATTTCAGAAGAACCATTTTATGGCTCACTTTATTCACCTTTAGGATATATATTCCGGCCGGTAAATTTGAGCCATCAAAATGGAATTTTTTTATTTCGTTACTACCCCTATAAATAGTTTCAATTTCCTCACCGAGTATGTTGTAAACTCTTATATCCAGATTTTTCTCTGAACCAGAGTTTACTTTTATAATGGTGGTGGCATTGAAAGGGTTGGGATAATTGGCAACGGTGAGTGGGGAAGCTGGATCGATAACTTCGACCATCACTACTGAGGATCGTGTTTCCGTCCCATCATAATCCAGCTGAATCAAGCAGTATGAATATATACCGGGATCAACGCAGTCCAGGTATTTATAACTGTTTGGCGACACCGATGTACCGTGGCCGGGAATAAAAGCAATTTCCTCCCACTTTTCATTTTGAAACCGCATAATTCGGAAACCCAAATTATTGGTCTCTGTCCCTGTTTTCCAGCGCAGATGTACCCCCTCCTCTTGCGATTCAGCGGTGAAGGATAAAAGTTGTACCGGAATAGCGGGAGAAATCAATAGCGCTTCACAAGTGTCAGTCCCGGTTGTAGCAGGATCGAGATATGTGCTCAAATCGCTCCATTCATATCTTTTCAATAGATCAAAATATACGTACTGTATATTCCCAGTACACGGATTACCGGTGGAAACTGCATCAAGATCGCCTCGAACCCTTTGATTGAGATCAAGAAATGGCCCGCCAGAAAATCCACTTTCTACTACTCCCTGCGTGTTGGGCATTCCGCTAGCGGCAATAAATCCACGAGGAATATATCCCACCGCTTCCAGTAGCGCGCCTCTTTTTTCTGTACCTTGAGGATGTCCAAAGACCATCCCATCGGGTCCGGTTTGAAAAATATTATCAATACTTCTTACATCCCACCCCAGTAGTAGAAGCTGTGATGGTAAAGTATCAGCGTCGATAATTTCCATGAGCACTCGATCATCAATTGCCATACGCTCGTGTAGTACGACTTTGACGGTAGAAATTGTGCTGTGTATGGATCCACTGTCACAATTTTCCCTTTGATAATCAAAGCCGATCTGAGTCTCCAACGTATCCCCCTCATTTATTTGAGATGGAAATACGTGGTTTTTAGTGATCAACAGTAGCTTTCCGTCTTGAGAACTATTATTAATGAAAAAAGCGGTCGCGCCTTCAAATTTGACTACGCTACTGGCTTGCTGGTGCCAGGGGGCAAAAATAGTACAAGTTGCGTTTAGATGGCAACTGTATTGAGCGTGGCCATCCATAATTATTAGAGCAACCAATACCAGTAGGGTTTTCATGTTTTACTCCTTTTTTTAAGTTTCTATTAATGCATAATACTAACATAAAATATAAATAAAGTAAACCCCCCTTTTTTTTGTACAATTGATACCCGGGAAAGTCCATAGTAGATCGTACACTTCAAAAAAATTGATCGTGAAACAAATAAATCCTATAAAAAAAAGAAAGAAATATTCTCTCCAATTCTGGTAATCTATGCAGAAATTAGAAAAACATCTAATCTCATATAATACACTCTTCAATAGTACTATTATCTTTGTATGGAGCCCGTTGGTGGAGGTATTTAGA
>JANLIN010000074.1 GCA_024654345.1 Candidatus Komeilibacteria bacterium | reverse complement strand
GGAAGACCTGTTGATTGATAAGTCCGAACTGGAGACGCTTATAAAAGAGTCAATGGATCGGAAGAGGTTTCGGAAATATGCTTTGGAGGTTGTTTAGACTTCAACCACAATTCAGCATACTCCGCCTATCGAAGCGTTCGTAGCTTCGCAGTATTCGTGTGGTAGTCGATAAACCAATCACGAAACACTTAACTATTATTCCGCGAAATACGACTATCGAAGAGTTCGTAGCTTCGTATTTGTTCGTAGCTTCGCAGTATTCGATTGCAAATCCCTCCACCAATCAAGAATCATTAAACTGTTATTTTGCAGAATGCGACTATCGAAGCGTTCGTAGTTTCGTATTTGTTCGTAGCTTCGCAGTATTCGTGTGGTAGTCGATAAACCAATCACGAAACACTTAACTATCATTTCGCAGAATACGACTATCGAAGCGTTCGTAGCTTCGCAGTATTCGATTGCAAATCCCTCCACCAATCAAGAATCATTAAACTGTTATTTTGCAGAATACGACTATCGAAGCGTTCGTAGCTTCGTAGTACTTGATTTTACTTTAATTAATCAGTATAATTTAATCACTTATACTTATAATTTCACTTAATTCCGTTATGGCAGAAAATAAGGATAATAAGATGGAGAAACTTGTGTCTCTCGCCAAAAGGAGAGGCTTTATTTTTCAATCTTCCGAAATATACGGTGGTTTGAACGCAGCTTATGACTATGGCCCCTTGGGCGTTTTGCTGAAGAACAATCTCAAACAGCTGTGGTGGCGAAAATTCGTCACCGAAAGAGCCGATATGGTGGGGCTAGACTCCGCCATCATTATGCACCCCAAAGTGTGGGAGGCTTCCGGCCATATTCAAAATTTTAGCGATCCTTTAGTTGATTGCAAACAATGTCGTCGACGCTGGCGGGCAGACCATCTTCTGGCCGGTGACGGCGCGAAACCTGGTTATGATAAAGAAAAGCCGTTGGCTGAGGAAGTCAAATGTCCCACCTGCGGCGGAGAGCTTACCACCGCGCGCCAGTTCAATCTCATGTTTGAAACACGTATGGGACCCGTTACTGATGAGGGGGTGACAGTCTATCTACGACCGGAGACAGCCGGCGGTATATTCGTAAATTTCAAAAATGTGGTTGATACCATGCGACAGCGCGTTCCCTTCGGTATCGGTCAGATTGGCAAGGCATTCCGCAATGAAATCACGACCGAGAATTTCATTTTTCGGACACGGGAGTTTGAACAAATGGAAATCGAATACTTTGTGCATCCTGATCATTGGCAGGAAAGTTTTGCTGAGTGGTTGCAGATGATGCGTGATTGGTGTGGTTGGATTGGTTTGCCGGCGGATAAAGTTCAGGAAGCGGAAATTTCTGAGAAGGATCGAGCCTTTTATTCCCAGCGAACCATTGATTTTCAGTTCCAGTACCCGTTTGGTCAGGAAGAGCTGTATGGTTTGGCGTACCGCACTGACTATGATTTGCAGCAGCACCAAAAATATTCCGGCCAAGACCTTGTTTACACCGATCCGATAACCAAAGAAAAATACGTACCGCATGTTATTGAACCATCGCTCGGTGTGGATCGTTCTGTGCTGGCTGTTTTACTGTCGGCTTACACGGAAATTGAAGGTGGTCGCAGTACCACGACCACTGCTATCAAGGATTCGGAAGTGGTTCTCAAATTACCATACTATCTGGCGCCGATCACAGTGGCGGTCCTGCCTTTATCAAACAAAGAAACTTTGGCGCCACTGGCCAGTGATGTTTTTAATACCTTGCGGACGGTATTTTCCACGCAGTATGATGCTACCGGTTCGATCGGCAAGCGGTATCGCCGTCAGGATGAGATCGGTACGCCTTTCTGCGTGACGGTGGACTTTGAAAGTCTGGAAGATAAGGCGATAACAGTCCGGGACCGAGACACGATGGCGCAGGAAAGAGTGGCGATTTCAGAAATTGTCGACTATATCACGGGAAAACTACCGCGTATTTAATTTATTATAAACTGCTGTATTCATGATCAAACATTTTCAATTAGGCAATCAATCGCAAGTTATACTGGCACCGCGTCAAGAAACAGAAGCGGCCACTTTGTTGGTCGGTTTCAGAGTTGGCTCGCGTCATGAACAAGAAGCTACCAACGGCATCTCTCATTTCATTGAGCATCTATTTTTCAAAGGCAGTAAAAAAAGACCCAATACGCGTGTCATTAGCCAAGAATTGGATGGCGTGGGGGCGAATTTTAACGCTTTTACCAGCAAAGAACGGACCGCTTATTACATCAAAATTCCGAAACAAAAGTTGGAGCTGGCCTTTGATATTTTATCGGATATGCTTTTTGCGGGTTTATTCAAAAAGTCTGAAATCGAGCGCGAGCGCGGCGTTATCATAGAAGAGATCAAGATGTACGAAGATACACCTATTTATCATATTGAAACCATTTTGGAAATGGCGGTGTACGAAGGACATCCTTTGGCACGCGATATTGCCGGTCCGATCAAAAATATAGCGACTCTAAGTCGTCAGGAAATATTGGCGTACAAAAAAAGGTATTACCGGGCGGACAATATGTTTATCGCCGTGGCCGGGAATTTTTCTGAAAAGAAAGTGCGCCAATGGTTGCGACAATATTTTGACCGCTCTTTCGGCAAACATCCGGAAATAGTCACTGACAAAAATTTTGCGATCGATCAGGCGCAAAGTCGTGTCAAACTGCAGTTCAAACAGACCGATCAATCGCAGCTGGCGATCGGCTTTCCGGCGGTGGGCGAAATAGATCCGAAATATTACCACCAGTTGCTGTTGGCCAATATTCTCGGCGGAAATATGAGTTCTCGTCTTTTTACCAGCGTCCGGGAACGTCGCGGCCTCGCCTACACCGTCCGCGCCTCTCTCGACGAACATCCCGATGTCACCAATTTTTGCATCCGGGCCGGTGTCGCCAATACCAAAATCGAAGAAGCCTACAAGGTGATCATGTCAGAGCTGAGAAAGATGAAAAAAGAACTAGTACCAAAGGCAGAGCTAACCAAAGCGAAAGAGAATCTGAAGGGACGTTTGGCTTTGGCCTTGGAGGATAGCGAAGACCAGGCCAGTTGGTTGATGCACTTGCTGATGACGCGGGGACACTTGGCGACCGTCGCGGAGGTCAGGGAAAAAATCGACGCGGTCACGGCCGCTCAAATTAAAAAAGCGGCCCACGAAATATTTCGACCAGACCGTCTCAGTTTAGCGGTCATCGGGCCATTCAAGTCCAAACAAAAATTTCAAAAATTAGCCACGCAAACTAAGATCTAATTTCCATGTCTGAGAATTTCAAAACCATCAATATCTCCACGCGCACGTTTATGAAAGTGTTAGTTTTTATATTGGCTTTGGCTTTTGTCTATCTGATACGGGAAGCCATTGTTCTTATATTTGTGGCGCTCATTCTGGCGGCCGCCCTTGATCCCTCGGTGGCCTGGCTGAAAAAATTTGGTATTCCCAAGGGTTTAGGAATTCTGGTGGTTTATATCGTGGTATTTGGTTTGATCGCGGCGGCGGTGACGCTGATTATTCCGCCGATTACGACCGAACTGAAATTGATCGCCAATGATTTCCCCGTTTACTACGACAAAGTCATCGACGCCTTCTCTTCCTTTACCGGGCCGGTGACGGACAACGGCACCATTGATCGTATTTTGGATGATTTATCATTGTCAGCCGGTGGTGCTTTGGATACTGTGATGGGTGTCTTCGGCGGTATCGTCTCTTTCTTCTTGGTGCTGGTGATTACCTTCTACTTCACGGTGGAGGAAGAGGGTGTCAAAAGATTCATGAAGTCGATTGTGCCGGCCAAGTATCTGCCTTATCTAACTCAACTGGTGACGCGTATTCAGCGTCGACTCGGATTTTGGTTGCGCGGCCAGCTGATCTTATCCCTGATTATTTTTGTGTTAACCTTTATCGGTCTCACCATCCTGGGAGTGGAGTATGCTTTGATATTGGCTCTAATCGCTGGCCTGTTTGAGATCATTCCTTATCTGGGGCCCATTCTGGGAGCCATCCCGGCGATATTTTTGGCCTTTGCTCAGTCACCGCTCAAAGCCTTGCTGGTATTCATTCTTTACGTGATTATTCAGCAGAGTGAAAATCATATCATCACTCCCAAGGTGATGGGCAAGGCAGTGGGTATAAATCCGCTATTGGTGATTATTGCCTTGGTGATCGGTGGTAAATTGGGCGGCTTTGTCGGACTCATCATGGCGGTGCCGGTAGTGACCGCTTTGAGTGTCTTCCTGGAGGATTTTTGGGATAAGCGTCTGAAAGATGTGGAATAAAATGAAGATAATTAAAAATAATCGACGATGAGTAGCGCGGCGACTTTGTTTGTGGTGGGGACGCCGATAGGCAATCTGTCCGACATATCGGAACGAGCTCTACAAACATTGCGAGAGGTTGATTTTATCGCTTGCGAAGACAAGCGCGTTTCGACCAAGTTACTGCAACGCTATGAGATAACGACACCATTGTTGACTTACTTCCAACACAGTGGACGGATCCAAGTGGAAAGAATAATTTTACGGTTAACCAACGGAGAGTCAGCCGCCTTGATCACTGATGCCGGTACGCCCGGTATTTCCGATCCCGGGGGAAAGTTGGTGGCGGCGGCGGTGGCGGCCGATATCAACGTCGTTGGCATTCCCGGCCCGAGCGCGGCGACATTAGCCTTGAGCATCAGCGGCCTACCGACGGATGAATACGTCTTCTATGGTTTCCTGCCCCACAAAAAAGGACGTCAAACCAAATTAAAGGAGATAATCAGCAGTCAAAGGACCGCGGTTTTGTACGAATCCGTACATCGGATTGAGAAATTACTAAATGAATTGATTGAGTTTGGTGCCGGTGATCGGGCCATAGTGGTGGGCAGGGAATTGACCAAGCAGTTTGAATCCGTTTATCGTGGCTCGGCGGTGCTGATACTGGAAAAATTGCAGGCCGATAAGGTCAAAGGCGAGTTCGTTCTGGTCATCGCCGCCGCTTAAGATATTACCTTTTGAATTTTCCCCAATGAAATATTATCTGACAACTCCCATATATTACGTCAATGATCAGCCCCACATTGGTCATGCTTATACTACGGTGGTGGCCGATGTTTTAGCTCGCTATCATCGTCAACAAGGTCGGGATGTTTTTTTCTTGACCGGTACGGATGAACATGGGGCCAAAATAGCCACCTCAGCCAGTAAACAGGGGATGGAGCCGCAAGCTTTTTGTGACCTGAACGCCGCCAAGTTCAAAGTCGCTTGGCAAGCTTTGGATATCAGTTATGACAAATTTATCCGCACCACGGATGAATACCACGAGCGAGCGGTCATAAAAATTTTTCAGGATCTTTATGATCGAGGATACTTGGAAGAAAGAGAGTATACCGGTCTGTATTGTGTGGGCTGTGAGAAATTTTTGACAGATAAAGAGTTGGTAGACGGTCTCTGTCCCGATCACAAACAGCCACCCACGTCAGTCAAGGAAAAAAACTGGTTTTTTAAACTGTCAGAATTTTTGCCGCGTGTGCGCGACTTGATCGCCAGTGATGAAATAAAAATTTTACCTATCACGCGCAAGAATGAAGTCTTAGGTTTAATAAAAACCAACTCTCTGGGTGATTTTTCCGTCAGCCGACAGAAGAGTAGTGTTTCTTGGGGGGTAGAACTGCCCTTTGATAAAAATCAAGTTTCGTATGTCTGGGTGGACGCCCTCTCCAATTATATAACCGCCGTCGGCTACAATCAGGATGAAGCGGAGTTTAACAAATGGTGGCCGGCGGATCTGCATTTGATGGCCCAGGATATTTTAAAATTCCACGCCGTCTATTGGCCGGCTCTTTTACTGGCTCTGGATTTACCGTTATTCAAAACCGAATTTGTACATGGTTTCTTCACGATCGATGGACAGAAGATGAGCAAAACAGTGGGTAATGTGATTGATCCGATCGCGCTGGTGGAAAAATACGGCGCCGACGCCACGCGCTACTTGTTATTATCCCAGTTTCCCTTTGGGCAGGAAGCGGATATCAAGGCGGAGCTTTTTGACGAACGTTATACCGCCGATTTGGCCAACGGCTACGGCAACGCGGTGGCGCGAGTCACCAATTTGATTGAAAAGAATGATATCACTGTCCGTTGGGAGGCGGCCGACAAAGAATGGCGAGAAAAAATAGCGACTTATTATACCGACTTGCGTTTTGATCTGGTCATCAAAGAAGCGGTGGCCAGAATAAAGGCGCTAGACGTCTATATAAACGATACCAAGCCATGGCAACAGACAGACTCAGCCGAACTGACTTCGGTTTTGTCTCATTGCGCCAATGAATTAAAAACCATTTCGGAAACATTGTTTCCCTTCATGCCCGCCAAGGCCGCGGCCGTGCTGGATTGTCTAAATAATGATAAAATAAAAAAGGGTCCCAACCTCTTTCCGCGATTATCTTAACTTGTATTATTAGCATATTCCCATGCTTATTATAGATATCATAATATTAATAATTTTGGCCGGTTTTGTAGTGTATGGTTGGAAGTCCGGTTTGATTTCCGTCATCGGGCGGATCGCCGGTATTTTTGTCGGTGTCTTTGTGGCCGGGCAGTATTACCGCGAGCTGGCTGATTATTTTACTCAAATTTCTTTTGGTAGTGAAACTCTACAAAATGTCATCGCCTTTATTGTTATCTTTGGTATTGTTTCACAAGTAGTGGGTCTGATATTTTACTCCATCGACAAAATTTTTCACGCCGTGGCCATTATACCGGGCTTAAAAGCTCTCAACAGACTTTTGGGAGCGATCTTCGGTTTGATAGAAGGAGCCCTGGTGGTGGCGACGATAGTGTACGTCATTTATCTGTTCAACGTTCCCGATTTGCAAGTCTGGTTGGCCGAATCTTCGGTGGCGGCTTTTTTCTTGGCGGTGGCGACGGTGATCGAACCTTTCATTCCCAGCTCTTTGCGAGCGCTGGAGCAGTTTATATTTTAGCCATGTTGGTTGATTCTCACGCTCACCTCGATTTCGCAGGGTTTGAAGAAGATCGAGACGAGGTTATCCGTCGTTGCGCCGACAAAAATGTGACAGTCATCAATGTTGGTACGCAAACTCCGACCAACAAACTTTGCGTGGCCATGGCACAAGCGCATGATCATCTTTATGCCAGTGTCGGCCTCCATCCGATTCATGTTTTTGACGAGGATTTTGACAGTGGTTTTTTTGAAACACTGATTACCGAGAATGATAAAGTAGTGGCAGTGGGCGAGACGGGTTTTGATTATTTCTATATTAAGGATAAGGAAAAAAGTTTTGCCGAGATAAAGGCCAAGCAAGCGGCGGTTTTTCGACAGCATATTACGCTGGCCCAAAAGCATACCTTGC
>JANLIN010000076.1 GCA_024654345.1 Candidatus Komeilibacteria bacterium | reverse complement strand
GGCCTGCTATTCGACTCATCCCCGTAGTCCAAAGGATGAAAAAGGAAGCTCGCAGAGCGAACTTACAAATGTAGTCCCCCTACGCTCGCCACGGCGATCGGTGGAGGAAGCGCTACGTACAGCGGCTACAATATTCTTATCGTCCTTCTTCGCTAAAGCTTCGAAGGACATTCTTCGCTGACGCGAAATAAAATATCAATCATTCGGGATGGCTTGCCACTCGTAGCGCTAGGTACAGTGGTGACTATATTCTTATTGTCCTTCTTCGCTAAAGCTTAGTCCTTCGCTGAAGCTACGGACCACGCGTCTCAGGACATTCTTCGCTGACGCGAAGAATGGTGGGCGAGGAGAGACTTCCCATGCCTGTCACTTCGTGCCATGCTCGGGACAGGCTTCTCGTCTCTCCTCCAATGAAGGAGATTTGAAAAATAAAAAACGGCTGGCGCGGATAGAAACGTCAGTGTCTGTACAATGGTGGGCGAGGAGAGACTCGAACTCTCACGGGTTTTAAATCCAATGGATTTTAAGTCCACCGCGTCTACCAGTTCCGCCACTCGCCCTTCGTCGGAGTCGCCCTTCGTCGCTTCATCCCCCAAAACAAATTTGGGTGATTTCGCTTGACTCAGGGACGCCTCCTCCTCTTATGTTTATCACTTAACTCCTACGGAGCCCAAGCGATAAACATTTTTTTAAAAACGGTCATCGCAAAACAAGACGATAATATGGTAGTCTTTCGACTACCAAAAGTCAAGGCTAAAAGTGTTTCTAAAAACGACGTAAAAACAAAAACAGTTTTACACTTGGGCCCCGAGCGTAGTCGAGGGGTTTCACGCCGAAGGCGGATCAGCCTCTGGCTGAAAGTGTAAAACTGAAAAGGAGGAACATTGCGTAGGCTGGAGTGACTTGAACTTGATTCAGGGCACGCTCGTCTGCCTCTGGCAGGTAAGCCGAAGCGATGTTTGAGTGTGGAGCGGGTGACCAGATTCGAACTGGCGACCTTTTCCTTGGCAAGGAAACGTTCTAGCCAACTGAACTACACCCGCTCGGTGTGACCCTTTTGACAGGAGAAATAACAAGTTTAGGGCCGCAAATGGCAGTCAGAATTATAGCAAAAATATTCTTTTTGTAAAGGCACTGGCAAATACATGAAAGAATGATTGTGAGTGACTCCTGAACGATTATTATCTGTCTGGCGTCAGCGAAGATTACTACTGACACCTTTGGGAGGGCTATTTTGCGGTTTAAATTGAATGATCCGGATAAGACTAGGTGACAGAGTGCCTCTTTTATAGTATTTTCTCTTCAAAAATACATCGATTCTCTTAATTTTAAGGGTAACCAGTGGCCTTCCAAGAAAAAGGTAGAAGCTTAGGCTCCCACACCTACCCCCGTTTCAACACAATGGGTACTCTTCTCGCAACTTGATTTTTCCCCTAAATAGTACTAAAGTATCTGGAAATAATGATCTTTAACAATCTACAATAAACAAGGAGGCAAAATGCCAGATTTATTGAACTTAATAATGCCCGGCAATGCTCGCTATCAGCCGAAGGAACTTCAGCAGTTCTTTGGCTACGACAACAGCTACCTTGGTGTCGCCATGGTAGAGCTGGCCAATTTAGAGGTTTTGTATGAGAGAGGATTAATACCGTATGTCTTATACCAAACGCTGTCGCAGAATCTAAAAGTAGTTTTGAAAAAAATTACGGCAACTCAGGTTGATAAGACTGAAAGAGAAAAAACTAAACATGATATACGTGCTTGGATTTTGGAGGCACAGAACGCGGTGATTAACCATGTGGGAAACATTTCTTTTGCCAGGTTTTTACACATCCCGCTTACTAGCTATGACGCGTTGGATACCGGTCGTTCACTCATGTATCTATATGCCTATGAGCAGGTAACTAGGCCCACGATACTCGATCTTTTGTGGGACTGGTGTGACAAAGTTTATGAAACGTCGAATATGGTGCAGATTGGTCGGACGCACGGACAGCACGCCATACCGATTACGGTCGGGTTCTGGTTGGCGCCCATACTTTGGCGGTTTTATTATAATTACCTAGAAATGGAGCGACACGCGCAGAGTTTGTTCGGCACTATTTCTGGGGCTGTTGGTACTTATAACGCTCAAGTGGCGCTTGGTATTTACAAAGATAAGGGAGGTGGTACTTACGAAGAAGCAGTATTGAAAAAGTTGGGACTCAAACCGGCGCCGATCAGTACGCAAATATTGCCGCCGGATCCGTTGGCTCATTTTCTTTTCAGTCATGTATTGGCTTCCGGTTCACTAGGTCAGCTAGGACGGGATGGACGAAACTTGATGCGTAGTGAAATATCGGAAATTTCGGAAGGATTCACTTCACAACAAAGCGGCTCATCCACAATGGCACATAAGCGTAACCCTATTACTTTCGAGAATATCGAAAGCCAGTGGCTGAAGATGAAAAATGAATTCGGTAAGGTACTGGAAGTAATAATCAGTGATCACCAGCGGGACCTCACCAATAGCGCTATTGTTCGTGATTTTCCTACCATCATTATTCTGCTACAGGAACAGATGAATAAGCTTCTCAAGGAGGATGAATCAGGGAAATCATTTATCGGCCGTATTCAGGTAAACGAGGAAGCACTGCGTCGCAATTTGCAGACAAATGCGAATGTTCTTACGTCTGAGCTGATGTACATTTCTTTGATTTTGGCCGGCTATCAGGGGGACGCTCATCACTTGGTCAATCACGAGATCGTGCCGTTGGCGCAGGCGGGGAAAATTAACATTTGGATGGCGTTGGAGATAAGAGCGGATAATGATGAGGTATTATCGTCTTTGCTTCCCAAAATCAAGCCTGATATAATAAATACCATCAAGAATCCAGAGACTTATATCGGCGTAGCCAAAGAAAAGGCTGAGCAGATTTCGTCTGATATAAAAATGCGGATTCTCGACCGAGACTCTAAAGAGAAAAGAGAAATTCATTAACAACAAAAAAGGTGTAAAATGACATTAAATACAGATCTCATCTTGATCGGAAAAGAAGATGATGGCGACTCTCATTATCCTACACGGGAGGATTTTAAAGACGAGGAGGAGGTGAGTGTCGGGGGAGAAGAAGAGCCTGAATTAGAAGAGCAGTCGGAAGATTCAGAATAGTTAACAAATTTCCAAAAAAAGGAGCGGTTATGGAAAAATATTTTCTTGGTGGTGTTGATGAAGACCTTGGGGAAGATTTTCCGGATGAATTCCCGGATGATGGTATAGAAATCCTACCTGAAGATGAGACGGTCGAGGATGAAAGTGATCCAGACGAAGAGTTATGGGATCCAGACGAACCGTTTGGAGATGACTATTAGTCGATTTATTTACCCGTTGCTATTAAATGGCGACGGGTTTTTATATTTTGACTTTTTTATCCATTTCTTATAATATTGGCCACACGAGTTTATTAACAATTTCATTCAACATTTCCAGGAGGAACCATGATATATGAGAAAGGAAAACTAATCGCCGAGGGTAAGACCAAGAAGATATGGGCAACTGATAGCCCTGACAATCTGGTAATAC
>JANLIN010000039.1 GCA_024654345.1 Candidatus Komeilibacteria bacterium | reverse complement strand
GCCCCGTACCAAATCTATGACGAGCGTAGCGAGGACTATAAATTAGATCGGGGCCTGCCCCGTATCAATCTATGACGAGCGTAGCGAGGAATAGATTCGATACGGGGTAAAAAAATGGACCGCCCTGTAGACGGTACAATAACTGACTTATAATAGGCTAAAAACTGAGTTGTGTCAATAGCATGCCCCAAATTCAACGCTCAATCCTAGTTATACTTACTTATACGACATCTTAATTTTTAGAGATATAAAAAATGAAAACCACCTTGCTTTTTACACAAGGTGGCTTATCTATTTTATTTATTTAATATCATTTTCCTTGTCTGTATATACTCGCCAGCTTTTAGCCTGTAAATATATACTCCACTGGAAAGATCATTGCCGCCAAATTCCACTTTATGGAATCCGGCTGGTATAATTCCTTGTTGTAAGGTTTTAACCTTTTGACCAATGATATTGTACACCGCCAAATCAACTGTTGTTTCCACCGGCAATGAATACTCGATTACAGTGTTTGGGTTAAAAGGATTAGGATAGTTTTGTGACAATCCATAATCGCCGACTATATCAACCTCAACACTCTTCGAGTACTCAAACGTCCCATCAGTATCAATCTGCTTCAAACGATACTGAATTTTACCAGATCTTAGTACTGGATCGGTAAAGAAGTACGATTTCGGGGAATTACTGCTTCCATGTCCGGAAACAAAACCAACCGAGTCCCAGCCCGCTGAGTGAGATAAGCGCTGGATTTCAAATCCATAGTTATCTACTTCGGTAGCCGTTTCCCAGTTTAACTCAACCACTGGACCATGTAACACGGCCCTGAAGCTGGTCAGTTCTACCGGCAGGGCGGACTCTAGACCGTCGATAAACAACGCTCCTGAATTTATCGGATCAAGATGAGCAGATAACTCCGCCCACAGATATTCAAGCTTTTTGAAGTATATCTGTGATTGAGGAACACTTGAACAGCTAAAAACAACTCCATAAGTAGCGTGCCCCCGGACCCTCTTATTCTGATCAAATAATGGTGCTCCCGAGCTACCACCCTCAAATGCCCCTATAGTTGGCCAGGTTTGCAAAGAGTCTCCCCAATCAATAACGGATGATATGGTGCCTTTTTTTACATCCTGCTGAGGATGATGAAAGGCATAGGCGTTTGACATATCCATGTCAACAGAACCCCTTCGATCCCAACCAAGAAATTTGATCGAAAGCCCCTGTAGATTATCACCCACGACTTCTACCAAGACTCTATCAGAGGTGCTAATACCAGCCGGAGAATATACTAGCAGTTTAATCTGCGTATTCACAACTTCGGGAATAGGTTCACCACCTGAATTATCACAATCAACACTTTCATAATTCAGATACAGAGTTGCGTTTATAATTTCCCCTACTACGCCGGCACCATAAACATGAGCCGCGGTTATAAATAATTTCCTACCATCTTGGGCGGTATTGTTCACAAACCACGCCGTGGCTCCATTAAATTTGAACACTCCCTTTATCTCCTGCGAATAAGAAAGAAATTCAGAGCAAGCAGCATTTTTGTTACAAGATAACGAGGCTCCAAAGCCACCTCTATTCTGTTCATTGCCCTCTACAGGGAATATATATTCACCCTTATCATCTTGTTGAGTCAGCGAAACTGAAAGACTAGCAAAAATAACAGTAGTTATTAAAAATAATATTTTTTTCAAAGCTTTCTCCTTTTTTCTTTTGTTAATTTACGATATTCATGACATCATAGCATATTTTAAATAAAGAATCAAATCCCCTCACCCACTTTCAGTCTATCCAACATGTCATTCATTTGCTTTATCTCCGCCAGTTGCGTTTCCACAATTGATCTACATAACTCCTGAATTTTTCTGTCCTTTATATGGGCACGCTCACACATCAGAACCGCCGAGGAGTGATGAGGTATCATAGAACGCAAAAATTGCTTGTCCGCCACGGCCACTTGACCACGCAGAAATAGAAACAAAAGTCCAAACAAAATCGCACTCCCGATAATAATCCAGGTATTCATGAGGTTATTGGTATACATTGATTTCATCAATAGTACACCCAGGACCAGCATCGGTAGCGTCATTAACCCGGCCATGTAGAACTTATTGATATTCAGGAATACGTGATCCAAAGTATCCACCATGAAATACATGATGACATACATGATTATGAATGACAGGACTGACATCAGCGTCAGCTTCTTATAGGGTTTGATTTGCATTAACCAATCTTATTAGGCAGGAATTAAAAAAATATTAGTACCGCCCCCGACCAATATAAAACCAGCCTCGGCTAGAGACTGATTTTGTTTTTGCTTTAAAGAAGAATTTCCACCTGGGCCTGCTGGCGCAGACTCTGAATCAACTGTCCTATCATTGCCTGTTGTTTCTGTTGTATCACGGCCCCTTGAACCTGATCTCTTACCTCCTCTAACGGCGGGATTTGCGGATTCTCAGTCAGCGCCTGCGAGTACGTAGCTTGTATTTCTTCGTCCGAAGCTGAAAGAGTAGTAAAGTCCAGCTCCTGCTGTAGGTATATGTCCGTGGCCATACCGGCACTTATCCGTTCGCGTAGTTGAACCTCGGTCAAACCCTCTGCCACCAGTGCGGCTTGATATTCTGATTCCTCGCCAAACTGTGCGCGAATATCGGCTAACTGCGCATCAAGCTGATCGGTGGGAACCTGTATTCCGGCCGCCTCAACGGCTTGTCTGATAAGTGCTTGAGATATTAAATCCTCCACAATCTGGGTTTCCAAGGCGGTCATGGTCGCCACGTCCAATGTTGTTAGATCAACTCCTTGCTGAGCGGCAGTCTGCGTCTTCAAAACCTCAAGATCGGCCCGGGAAATGGCTTCCCCGTTCACTACCGCCACGTTATCAGCGCTGTTTGTTGCAGGTTGGGTGATGGACGTAAATGAATTTGAATCAATCAAGTACCAACCCCCAGCTACCACGACTACTATGCCTATGGCAATAAGTATTGTCTTTAACATTTATTTTATAATATTACTAATAATGACTAACCAAATCTGCCGACTACAGATTATATAACACTACTTTACCAGATTTGAGTATTAACTGCAATAATATGACAGGGAATTTAAATAATATCAATTTCCATGCTAATATCAATATATTGCTGGTTGAAACAACAGAAAATATTAAGCCATTAACACTTCATGAAAATGAGATCGAAAAATGTTATCAGAATCATCATAATTGTAGCCTGCCTTTTGCTGGTGCCCTTGATAGCGATGCAATTCAGTGATGAAGTGGCTTGGGACCTAAGTGATTTCGTCGTGGCCGGCATACTTCTGCTAGGCACCGGCCTAACCTATGAGATGATAGCCAACCGTGGCGGCAATGTCGCCTACCGAGCCGCCATCGGTGCCGCCCTGGGGTCCACTCTCTTGCTTATTTGGGTAAATTTGGCCGTCGGATTGATCGGCAATGAAGACAACCCGGCCAACACACTATATCTAGGCGTCATCGCCATCGGACTGCTCGGCGCGATTTTGTCACGGCTGAAACCCCAAGGTCTGGCTTATACTTTATACGCCATGGCGATTGCCCAAATCCTGGTACCGGTTATCGCTTTTTTCATCTGGCAACCGGGGTTCTCCTTCGGTGTCGTACAAACCTTCGGTGCCAGCGGTTTCTTCGCCATCTTATTCTTCGGCGCAGGCCTGCTTTTCCAACGTGCCAGAAATACGATAGCAAAATAAGACAGACTGGCCTCTGATTTTTCAAATTTTCCTGGAATCATATGCCCAGTGCAAAATTGCTTGTCTTTGTACGGGCCGACAAGTTAAATCGCCAACTTGGCAATTTTTTTTGACCTGTGCGATATGGCGCCGGATAGCTTTCCAACGCTTGATCTGTCTTTCGTCTTCGTCCGGCAATCTCCGTCCCAGGTAATAACGGCAGTACCACTGGAACCACCCGCGCGGATCATGCTTTTCATTGATCCAACCTCTTTCTCGCCAGACACTCAGCGGCTGACTGGCATGCCGGTGAAAATAATTCAGTCTGTCATCGTGCTGATTCGGTGAAAGCTTGGCGCGCGTAAACCAGTCTTTGGGGAATTCTTTCCGACAGTCAGTCAAGTACTTGCCACCAAACACCCCTAAAGCCAGCATCTGCTTTGGTGTCAGTTCCGGTTTGAAATCGGTCTGAAAATTCTTACCCACCGGTACGGTAAGAACGTATTTATAATTCTTTTGGAATTTATCATTAACCGTGATGATTTTCTTTCTCATAGATGTTTACACACTAAGAAGGTAGACAATTAGTAGAAACAGTCCTCCCCACCAACCAATGTCGGAGATAATAAGGCCGATCATTATTTTTCTCTGCCAGCTGATCGGTAGCAGCTCGCCCGCCCGACCCTCTTTTTCTCGTTTCAATAAGAAAGGGCTGACTTTGAACGATAAAAAATAGCCATTCATAATGAGCGCCACGGCAATGACAGCCTGAATGAGTGGAACACCGGTGAAGCTCTGTGCACGATAGAAAATCAAACCCCCGATGATAGCCAACCCGATACCGGCCCATATCAGCGGCTTGGTCACTTTATGCGTCCGCGTGGTAGCCTCGGTCCAATAGCTGGATTTTCGTCCGAGGAAACCATGAATATCTATCACCGTTACCGCACCCAGACCAATGACAAATCCCGCCATGAGCAAAAACAATCCCAGTGCGTCAAGAAAATTGATCGAGTGTATAAGTGGCATGCATTAATTATACCACGCTAAAGACACTACACATTACCCGCCACGACAGCTCCGAAGCCGAAAACTACCATGTGGATTTTAGGTCTTTTTTTCATAAGCCTTTTTCAGTTTAGCAATATTTTTTCGTACTGAAAATTAGTCAGCTGGCTCCGGGAGCAGGATTCCCTCCTTCGCTCGCCACGTCTGACGGGGCTCGACACGGCGAGCTTCCCCCTTCGTTCGCCCCGACAAACTACGGAGGACAAGACGGGGGGCCTGCCGAGTCAAACTCGGCAGGCGAATCTGCGGCATACTCATTGCCTCTATAACTGAATAGTTTGTAAAGTGGCTCCACCTAGTGGGTTCGTTTAGAACTCTTTCTGGGTTCAGATAAAAAAGTATTGGGTTTTATATGATTTTTGAGATGTTTCCAGCGGTAACACAATAGAACTGAATATGAAAAACCCCGACATATATTGTATCGGGGCTTAAAAGTTAGTTCAAAGTTTAACTCCTACCGCGGTAATAAACTTTTTCAATTTCCTTAATGGGGAGTAAAAAAGTTTGTCTGGTTCAATACCGCAAGAACACAGGGCTAAATCAACAATTTTCCTCTTTTTTTGTTTTTGAGGTAAATTGTACCAAGGATTTCCGGAAAGCATATCATAATCTGGCTTTCCTATTTCGTCATCCCTTATCAATTCATAGTTCAGTTGGTGAAGGGATTTAGACTTTTCAAAGTCCACATCCTTTAATTTGAACGGGCCAAAAAGTTCTACTCCTTTGATTCCATTTATTTTCTGCCAAGCTTCTTTCAATAAGAAATATGTTTCTTTTTCTTCATTGAAATCATTCTCAGTGTCATGTGGGTCCGGATTGTACAGACGATAAATACAATCCACTAAGTGCACAAGAAGTTGTACTTTTGTAAGTTCTGAATATTTATTTTCCATTTTTTGGTTCTTATTGTTATAAATTATTGAGTTATCTCTAATTCCTCGAGGAACCAGGGAAAACCCAACAAAATTAACAGTAGACAACCAAATGAATCAAGGAACTATTATTCGAAATAAAATAACATACTTATTATAAAATGTCAAGTTTTCCGGGGTAGTAGAATTTCCTCCTTACCCGCGATGTCCTTACTGCCTTTACAATTGAGCTTATATGGTGGCTCCGGGAGCAGGATTCGAACCTGCGACATCTACGTTAACAGCGTAGCGTTCTACCACTGAACTATCCCGGAATATATTTTCTGTCCTCGTCATGCTCAATGAATAAGCGGGCTTATCTTCTTGGTATGAGAGATTTACATTAATGTCTGAATTTTCAAAGTTCATCTCAATTTAAAACCGACCTCTTTACAGGCCGGTTTATAGTTGAATGCAAAACCCAGCCTGCTCTAACAGGTTGAGTTATTATTTAGACTGAAAGTGGTGTATTTCATAGTATTTGAATAGTAATTTATTATTTTCTAACTGTCAAACGAATTTTTTTGAACTTCGCTTATAGTCTTGATTTTTAGTATACTAAACGCATGTTAAACAAAAATTCTAAATCTAGTCGTGAATTCGATGTTGCTGTTATCGGCGGCGGACCGGCCGGGATGATGGCGGCGGGACGGGCGGCTGAGCTGGGAGCAAGGGTGGTTTTGCTGGAGAAAAATGCAAAGCTTGGCCGGAAGCTATTGATCACCGGCGGTGGGCGCTGCAATATTACCAACGCCGAATTCAACACTCGTCATCTGATCGAGAAATACGGCCCCAAGGGCAAAGCATTGTTTGGTGCTTTCTCCCGTTTTGGCGTGGAAGATACGATTAACTTCTTCACCCACCGCGGACTGCCTATCAAAGTGGAAGCGGAAAAAAGAGCTTTCCCGGTGACGGATAAAGCCGAAGATGTCTGGCAGGTGATGAAAGATTATCTCCAGCAAGGTCAGGTGGAAATTGTTTATGACACGGCGGTGAGCGGTCTGCACCGTCAAGGTACTAATATTACGGCTGTCATGATAGGTAAAAAAGAAATACGAGCAAAAAAATATATTATCGCTACCGGCGGAAAATCAAGACCGGAAACCGGCTCGACCGGTGATGGATTCCAATGGCTGAGCAAGTTGGGTCACACTATTGAAGAGTCGAACGTCGCCCTTGTTCCTATTAAGATCAAAGAGTCATGGCCGAAAGACGTCCAAGGTCTGAGCATAGACCTAGCCGCGTTAACAGTGTTACAAGACGGTATTATTCAAGCCGTACAAAGAGGCAAACTATTGTTCACCCATTTTGGCATCAGTGGTCCCCTCGCCCTGAATATGAGTCACGTCGCCATCAGCTTGCACAAACATGGGGTAGTACGACTAAATTTGGACTTACGCCCCGAAACAGACAGTGTGGATCTGGACAAACAGATTCGTTCGCTGGTACGAACAGATTTGAATAAGCAATTAAAAAATATTCTCAGTAGTATCATCTCCCCCAGACTGGTGAAAACGATTCTGTCCCAAGCCCGGATTGATCCCGAAAAACAAGGCAATGCTTTGACTAAGGAAGAAAGACAACTTTTGGTCCAACACATCAAATCCCTGCCCATGACGGTAGCGGGCTTTCTGGGAGAAGAAAAGGCGGTGGTTACTTCCGGCGGAGTTTCTTTGAAAGAGGTTGACTTCAAAACGATGCAATCAAAAAAATTCACCAATCTATATCTGGCTGGTGATATCCTGAATTTTGACCGCCCCTCCGGTGGTTACAGCTTACAAATATGCTGGACGACCGGTTATCTGGCCGGTGAAAACAGTGTTGTTTAAAAAAAGAAGCCAACCATACACCGATCGGCTTCTTTTTTATATTCGTGACAGATCTATTTAACTTCGTAAACAAGGGTCACATCCACTACCACTTCCAACTGTCCGGCTTGAATATCGGGCGCGGACTGCGCTCCAGCATCTCCACCACGACCCATGGCATATTCATTGTAATACACCGGTGGTTGATCGCTGTCATTGATATAGATGTTCACAATGTCACCCAGCTCGATGCCGGATTCGGACTGAATAGCCGCGGCTTTGTCTTTGGCCTTGGCCACCGCTTCGGCACGAGCCTGTGCCTTCAAAGTTTCCTTATCGTCAATGGTAAAGCCGATACTACCAACTTGATTGGCACCGGCATTGGCCGCTGACTCGATGCTTTTACCAATGATAGCCAAGTCTCTTATTTTTACCGATACCTGCTGATATAGCTGATAACCATCCAAACGCTGTTCGCCATTGGGCCAGCTATACATGGGGTTCAAACTGTACTGAGTGGTTTGGATATCCTGCTCTTCAATCCCCGCCTCACGTAAAGCGGCAATCACTTTATTCATTGTGGCATTCCCCTCTTTAACAGCTTCGTTGGCCTGTTTTCGGGTGGGGGTCTGTACGCCAAACGTCACCTGCGCAATATCGGGACGCGCGAATACCTTACTCTGTGCGTTCACCGAGACCTGATTCGTATCCGGTCGCACGATCTTTTCTCGCAGGATAGAAAGTACTCCCAGGGCGATTATGCCCAGCACCAGAACGGCCGCTATCCAGAGATAGGGCTGGCGCCAATAGTGACGCCCCACTTCAACATCGTTCATATTTTTATAGCTAATAATTACGGCTATATTATATCACTTTCAAAAAAAGACGAAAGCGGCAAAAACCTAACAATCTGACAATAAAACAGATTCACACTTGGCTGAGCT
Source organism: Candidatus Komeilibacteria bacterium (assembly GCA_024654345.1). GTDB lineage: Bacteria > Patescibacteriota > Patescibacteriia > UBA1558 > UBA1558 > JANLIN01. The sequence continues at coordinate 2,811 of JANLIN010000039.1, read as the reverse complement.
CTTGGTCGAAGACCAAGGGCGAAGTAAGCGTGAATCTGAAAAGGAGTAAACCACACAGCTCAAACCAGTATCAATCCATCCAGAGAGAACTAAATAATCATGCAAATTTCTTAGCTGTCTTTCGCGGAAAAGCGTACAGCGACTTCAATATTCTTATTGTCCTTCTACGTTCGCCACGGCGAACTACGAAGGACATTCTTCGCTAGCGCGAAGAATGGTGCGCTCAGCAGGATTCGAACCTGCGACCGTTTGCTTAAAAGGCAACTGCTCTACCAGGCTGAGCTATGAGCGCGCGCCTGAAAATCTTACCTATTATAACCATAATTACCCCGCCGAGTCAATATTCAAGGGGACAACAATGGGTGCCGACAGGGGAAAAGGTATGTATAAGGCGAGCCATTAGGGGGCTTCTATACCGAAGCTATATCTGCTAAAATAGTAAAGCTAAAAATATGAACACCGCCCTAAACAAAATTCCGCCGCAAAACCTGGAAGCCGAACAATCCGTGTTGGGCGCTTTGTTAATAGATAAGGAGGCGATGACCAAAATCGCCAGTTTGGTCGCGCCCGAGGATTTTTATATGGACGCCCACCGCTACATTTTTGACGCTATGCTTTCTCTTTATGAGAAACATGAGCCGATTGATATCCTATCGCTGGCCAATATTTTGACCGAACGCAAGCAAATAGAGACTATCGGTGGTAAAAGCTACTTAGCTTCTTTGGCCAATACGGTACCAACCGCCAGCAATATCATATCCTACGCGGAAATTGTGCAAAAGAAATCGACCTTACGACGTTTAATCAAAGCCTCCTCCGAGATGTCGGCCGAGGCTTTCAATGAAGAGGACGACGTGGACGACATGCTGGACCGAGCCGAACAAAAATTGTTTAATATTTCGCAACGATTTCTCAAGGAAGAGTTTACTTCCATCAAAAATGTCCTCCATGGGACTTTTGAAAGAATTGATGAGCTCCACCGTGAAGCCGGTAAAATCAGAGGCCTCCCTACCGGCTTTCCTGATCTTGATAATTTGCTGGCCGGCTTGCAACGCAGTGATCTTATCATTATCGCCGCTCGACCCAGCGTTGGTAAGACATCTTTTGCTCTTGATCTGGCGCGCAATGTCGCCACCAGAGGAAAAAAGTCGGTGGGTATTTTCTCTCTGGAAATGAGCAAGGAACAGCTGGTCGACCGTATGCTTTGTGCGGAAGCCAATGTCTCGCTCTGGAAAATGCGTACCGGCAAACTGTCCGATCGCGACAGTGATGATGATTTTCCGCGTATCGGTCAAGCGATGGGAGCTCTATCGGAAGCGAGTATTTTTATTGATGATTCGGCAACCGCCAACGTCATGGAAATCCGCACTAAAGCACGTCGCCTGAAGCTGGAATTCGGACTTGATTTGCTGATCGTGGATTATTTACAGCTGATGGAGGGTCGCTCTAAACACGGCGATAACCGGGTACAGGAAGTGGCGGAAATCACGCGAGCGCTGAAGGCGGTAGCACGTGAGCTTGATATTCCTGTTATTGGACTATCTCAGCTGTCACGCGCTGTCGAACAAAGTAAGCCGGCTATTCCTAAATTGGCACACCTTCGTGAATCAGGCTCTATCGAACAAGACGCCGATATTGTGATGTTTATTTACCGTAAGAAGGCCGATCGAAACTACCGCGACGAGGAGATTCAGGAAGATGAGAAACATAAAGCGGAGATTCACATTGCCAAACATCGAAACGGTCCCACTGGACAGGTCAATCTCTATTTTGACGAAGCTAGTGTCAGCTTCAAAAATATGGCCAAAGAGAACTTTCATATCCCCTCTTTTTAATTAAAAGATCAATAAAACTATTATGTCACTTTTTTCCAAAATGAATGATATAAACGAACTTCGTCAACAGGCACAGACCATTCAGACAATGTTGGCGCAGGAAATTATCACCGTTGAAAATAGCTTAGTCAAACTGATCATGAACGGCCAGCAAGAAATACTAGAGCTCAGCCTCAGTGATGACTTTGGCACCGACAAAGAGGCTACTACCGAGGCAATCAAACGGGCTTTTACTGAAGCCAATGCCAAGGTGCAAAAGGTGATGGCTACCAAGCTAGGCGGCCTGATGTAATTGTATTATACTGGCACTATGACAAATACTCCGCGCGCACTGCAGAAATTAATAGAACAATTTGACCGCTTGCCCGGTATCGGCCCAAAGACCAGCGAAAAGTTGGTCTATTATTTATTGAATCGCCCCAAAGAAGATTTGAAGGAATTCGCCGACAGTCTTTTGCGGGCCAAAGATGAAATCACAGTCTGCCCCAATTGTTACAATTTTTCTGACCGCAGTCCCTGCGGTATTTGTAGTGATCGTAGTCGTCTGAAGGACATGATATGCGTCGTCGCCGAAACGGCGGATTTGCAAGCTATCGAAAAAACCACCGATTATAACGGCGTTTATCATGTTTTGCAAGGGAATATCAATCCCCCCGAAGGAATCACACCGGATAAACTACGTATCAAGGAATTGACAGACAGGATAAGTCGTGATAAACCAAAGGAGGTTATCCTGGCTTTGAATAATGATATTGCCGGCGAAACTACCACCCTTTATCTAAGCAAACTTCTAAAAAATCAGAACCTTAAAATAACACGATTGGCCAAGGGCCTGCCCAGTGGCAGCGAAATTGAGTATGCCGATGACATAACCCTCGGCTACGCTATTCGCGATCGGAAAGAAATCAAATAAAAAAGGAGGTACTATGCTCGACTTCATGTCATTGGAAAGTGCCCTAGCACTTCAGCTTTTTCT
>JANLIN010000010.1 GCA_024654345.1 Candidatus Komeilibacteria bacterium | reverse complement strand
GTCCTAGCCATTCAACATTGAACAAGTTGTACTCTTTCCGAAGCTGATCAAACATCGGTCCCGTACCGGCTATTTTAAATTTGTATGACGAAAGAAGTTTCGCCACCCGCAGTAATATATCAACACCTTTTTCTTGGCTAATACGGCCACCATAAAAAATATAATCACCTGTTTCCGTAGCTATCGCTGGCGCCGCAAAGTTTGGCATTACTTCTATTGGCACTTCGGGATAAATATTACTTACTATCTTAGCCACATACTCGCTAGGGGAAACAAAACGATCACATAACTTGTAGAATTCGCGATCACGACTATGAATAATAGTCGCCACCAATGAGACCCAAAATGAATTCTTGATCTGTCTTTCAAATACAAGCTTCGTTAAACTTTGTTCCACGAGCACGTTATTCCCCCGGTGATATAAATTATAATTGGGGCTGACAACGTAAAAATCATGCACAGTCATCACTACTGGAATACCGGCGTCTTTAAAGTATTTGATAATCACCGGTGATAGCTGATGATAAACATTGTGCAAGTGTACCACCTGCGGATTAAAGTCCTTGATTATTTCTCGGACTTTCTGTTTAGTATCTCTATCGCCCCACAAACGTAGTAAGGCACGCATAAAATCCTTACCGAAGCGGGGCTGACTCATGTCCACCGTGGGTACGTAATATAAATCATCTTCACCCTTACCATCTAGAGGCAACTGAGAAAAATACCGGACCTCATGCCCGGCCTGCTTGAGTAAGTGGCCTAGTTCCAAATAGTGGCGGTCCGCGCCGCCTCGATTATAATGAAATTTGTTAACCAGTAATATGCGCATTATTTTGTCTCTGATTTCATTAGACCGCGATATCTGGCGCTGATGTTTAATAAAGCAAAACTCAATCCAATCGGTAGCCACATTTTGGGAGAATAATAACCGGTATCAAGCATCTGAAAAATTATCTGACCCGATATTACTATCAAAGCCACTAAGGCGGTCAATCGCCAGGGGTTGTTTTTTTCTAAATTAAGCCAAACTTTTACAGCTCGATACACCAGGTAAAACATTATTCCCAGCCATACCAACAGGCCGATTATGCCCTGCTCGGCGATCAATTTCCAAATTACACCGTGCTGCTCATAGGGTAGGCCAAATTGGAATGTGTAGTAAATATTACCGCTGGTCAGACTCAACCATGTCCCAACACCATGACCCACCAGGGGTTCCAGTCTAAACAAATCCAAGCTGGCTTCAATCATAGCCAAACGAGCATCATTGGAACTAGTCACGAAATAACTTTGTCCCCAGGTAAAGAAGTAGAGACCCGCCAGCACCACCAGCAACAAAAGCCACAGCCAATATTTTTGCAAAATTTTCTTGAGGTTATAATTATAATATAAGCCAGTGAATAGTAGTATTTCCACCAGTAATACTATCCACCCGGTACGAGAAAAGGTCAACAAAGCCACCGCGAACATGAGGAAAACTCCCAGCCATAAATATTTTTTTAAGCTATCGTCTTGGACCTTATAAACAACCAAGGCACTGAAGGGAATGATACTCACCAACGCCTCGGCTAATAGATTGTGGCTGGCGGCAAAGGGGAATAGCCCAAACCAGCTCAATGGTGTCGCCATCGGAAAGCTCCGACTTATCTCCGGCCAAAAAACACTGGCCACTCCCATCACTGACAAAAAAACACCCAAGCCAAAAATGAAATAGCTAACATGCCAAAAGTCACGCGCCTTCTTGATCACTTCCTGAGTTACGAAGAAATAAGCTAAATAAGTGAAGCCCACAAACCGCCACCAGTAGCGTATGCTCTCCGCCATCTGTTCCGGCCACACGTTTAACAATGACAAAGCACCGGCCAAAAGCAAAGCCAGAAAGGGTAAAATATTATAAAGCGATTGCCGACTCAAATGCCAATGTTTATCGAGTACAGAAAAGTATAATGTCTTTGCTAACCAAACGATCAAAATGAACAACATCACCACGTCGGCGTAGGGAATGTTGGTGGATGACCCCAGCCAAAGATAGTTCTGACTGAATGGGTACAGCAAGGTTGCCAAGGCAATACCCCAGACGGTCCTCTTCCAGAGCAAAGACAGCAGTAAAATCATCGCCAGGGGCGTAATTACATAGGCAGAAGGGACGAGAGCCACCAAGGCCGCTACAGCGACCACAACGGCTGCCAAAATACCCTGCTGACGAGATATTCTAATAGTTAGGATAAAGTCACCCATATTTCTAGTTTAAACCATATATTAACATAAAAAAAGAACTTTGTCAATGCTATGACAAAGTCCTAATCCCATTATGGGTATTTTGATAAGATACTTTTATAACCGCTGGGAACCGCCTGGTACCGCCCGCCTAAATCACTAAACGGTGTTACTGTTGGCACAAATCCGTATTGCTTGGATTTAGCAATACAAAATTCCAGTTTCCCGGGATCGTTATCCTTCACCATATAAATAGTGAAGATACTGAAACGTTGATCCTGTGGCAGACTGTCGTGCAATTGAATCAGTCTCTGCAACTTGGCAGATCCCCAGTCACTTCTGGGTTGCGTGAATAGCTCACCTGTATGCATGTCGGCCATAAACTGCTCCAATACCACGCCGGCAATATATTGATGAACCATTTCAACTAATTCTACCGGGGGCTCATTCAATATGATCGGCACATTCGGATAGCGCTCGTGAATAGAACGAATTAAATCTTCAGCGCCCCACAAATATGCCTGTTCATTGAGATTGAACAGATCAATATCCCCAAATGTATCAAGTAGTAACCCCACTCCCTGCCGATGGTCAGCACTCTTTGCCTGATCCAATGTGGCTGGTATGGCTATATCAAGCAGATGATCCCGCCAGCCCGCTTTCCTGACATCCATGATCCAAGTACCAGCATAATGGGGGTTTGACATAATTCGATATTGGGAAAAGTCACCATACCCGACAAACCAAGGGTGATGTGCCCGGTGCGCTTCACTTAACTCCATCGCCGCCAAGTAGTAGACCACGATCGGTTCAGACGGAATTTTGAAGCGTGAATCATACCAACCTATTACCGCCATATCAAATTGATTAATCTGATCGACGACTGTCGGCTGTCCATATGGTCCATAATATTGAACCCAGTTTTTTACGCCTTTCAAGTCGGGTTTGGGCTGATCTCGCCAATCGCGCAACATATTGCTACCGGAACAACCATAAAAATAAAGTGATAAAAAAAATAACGCTATTAACTTTTTCAAGGTACCTCCTATTTGTTTAAGATATCGTACCACCTTATCAGACAAATAAAAATCCGTCAAGCATTATGCCTGACGGAAAATTTTAATGTTCTTCTTCGAACCCCTCAATCTCCGTTCCATCGCTGGCGACTGGAATTAAACCGTAAATTCTGTCACCGCTGAATCCATGAACGAAGTTGTAGTAAGCGACGCCATCCCTATATCCCATTAGTACGTTGTTTTCATCCAACGTAATGGTTTGCAGATGTTGGCGATTACGATAGAGGGATACTCTAATTTTTCCTCTATCGAGGTAAGTTACCCCATCTTTCCTTAGACCATTCACCTTAATGACCTCATTGCGTACAGCGGGCGAAATGACCTTACCACCGACCGGCTTCTTACCTGGCCTTGCCCATGACATCGGATCTCCCCACACCTCAGCGGCATTATCTATTTCATAGATGAACGCATACTCAGTGGACGGCCATTGCAGTCCATCGAGTTCCGTTCCACTGACGTCTGACAAGGACATCTGCGTTGTCGGTGGTGGTGGTGTCGGATCACTATAACTGACCACCGGCGGGACGATCTCCTTAGGAGCTACCGGACGATCGCGATAAACTATCTTCACTTTTTCCTTTTTCTTTGGCGGTTCGGGGCATTCTAAGCAGGTGTCAATTTTAGCAAGTGTAGAGCCATACTTTCTATCGAATGCTTCTATTACGGGGGCCGCTTTTCGCACCTCTTTTTCAAACTCCGCGTCCCTTTTTTTCATGATTTCATTCCCCTTTTCATAGACTGAATTCGCCTCATCTTCAAGTTTTATCCATTCCGGCTCGTCGTCAACACTGACAACAACTTCCTGAGGCCCGGTATTAACGGTATTATCTGAACTACTCCCAAACAAACCAAATGGATTCCATTTGATAAGGAGTACAAGTAGAATTATAAACAGTATGACACCGATTATACTGTATGCTACTTTTTTTAAAATACTAACTGGTTCTGGCATTTCTACCTCTTTTTTGTTTGTTTTTAATTTTTTTTACTCAACCACCGCCTGTCCCGATTGAGACAACGCGGTTATCTATTCCTTGACTGACCACTCCGGCATCGGTGGTCTGAAACATAAAATAATGTTTGTCCGCCACCAATATTAAGTGCTGGAGCTCTGTAGCTTCAAAGCGAGCCCTATAAAACTGCCCAGCACCATTAACTGCTATCCTCAACCTAACATTTTGACCGGGTGTAACTAGAACGGGCCGTTCCCATCTGTTGTTAATCCGCGTCATCAGATAGTCCTTGCTTCCATAAGTAACATCCTGGACTTGTACCAGGACAGTACTAGTATCAGCAATTTCCGTACTGTTGAAAGTCAGATCAAACCAGTTGCCACTATTCTGAGTCGTGTCGTATATTGTGACCTCGCCCAGGTAATTAACAGAATACTCGATGTAATTACCACCCGATGTCGGATAGTTATTAATAATTCTGTTGCCCAGTCTAACGCTATCAGCTAGTTCGGGCCACGATGCTAAATCAATCAGCATACTATACCCCGGTTTCACA
>JANLIN010000008.1 GCA_024654345.1 Candidatus Komeilibacteria bacterium | reverse complement strand
ATAAAATATTGGATCGGGAGCAAATATAAGCCAGTATAAACGTTCAATGGTAATAGCTGTTTTAGGGTTGGGAAAAGCCATCATATTGGTAAGGCGACTATTTTGTGGTAAGGTGTTTTTGTGGTATAGTAAAAGCTGAAATGTCAAACGAAAATAGCGACAATATAGTACTTTCCGCCCACCGTCAAGTGGTGGATCATTTGGATATGATTGTCAGTGAAAAACGTCTGGTGCATAGCTACATATTCGTTGGTTTGGCTGGTATGGGAAAGGATATCATTGCGCGACATTTTATGCGCAGTCTCTTATGTACGACCAGTAGTAGTGGCGGTTGTAAGGAGTGCCAAGTCTGTCGTTTGCTCAGTAGTGGCTCCAGCCCAGACCTATTCAGACTTGATGTGATGGAAGGAGAAACTCAAATCTCGATTGACAGCGTTCGAGAGTGGCAGAGAAAACTTCACCAAAAGCCGGTCTTTTCACAGTTCAAAATTGGCTTCATTTCAGAGGCGGAACGGTTATCGGCGGGGGCCGCGCATGCTTTATTGAAAACACTTGAGGAACCACCGGACAATACGATCATTATCATGCTAGTGCCCTCACCGGAGAATTTGTTACCAACCATTGTATCGCGCAGCCAAAGTCTGTATTTGCCATCATTGTCAGAAAAGGATCTCAGTCGCTTGCTGGTACCGTACTGCGATGAAGAAACGGCTAAGATTGTTACGCAGTTGTCAGCTCGTCGACCACGTCGGGCGGCACAGTTGCTAGCAGATGAGGCGGAGATAGCGGCGGTGAAAGAGGCTATTGAAGAGAGTTATGTTTTGTTGGGGGCGACGGAATTTGATCGATTGCAACGTATAAACAACAGACTGACCGGTGATTTTGGTGAAAATAAAATAGCGGCTCAGAAGATGGCCGAGGCGGTGGTTGTAGCTGCTCGCGACGCTCTTCTGGCGCAGGTGGGGGCGTCTGCGGCGGCTCATTTGCGAGGTTATCAGGCTAGTACGCAGCAGGTTTCCCAACGCTTGGAAATGAATGACCTCTTGCGCGGTCTAGAAAACTTACTCTTGCTGGAGCGAAAGTGGGAGGTCAATGCCAATCCGCGCTTGGCAATCGAATCTTTATTACTAAATATATAAACATGGGCATGGTCAAAAAAGCACTTATGGCAGTATTTGCTCTGACTCTTTTGAGCGGTTGTTTTGTCAAGGTCAATACGGCGCCGGTCGGTAGTAGTAGCGGTGTTTTTTACTCCAGCAATGGGGGTCAGGATTGGAGTAATATTTCTCGCTTATTGACGACCGAGGAAAACAATACTTTTGCCGGCACCAATATACAGCTACTGCAATTTGATCCAAAAAACCCTGATATCATATACGCCGGTGGAGCAGAGGGTCTTTTTTATTCTATCGATGCCGGTAAGTCATGGCAGATGACGCTCAATCGGCGCGGTACCGTAAACGCGATTGCCGTACATCCCAGCCAAAGCTGTGTACTTTTGGCCGGAGTAAGTAATCAGATATACAAGAGCACTGATTGTGCTCGTACTTGGGAAGCGGTATTGACCGAATCAAAAAGTGAAGCCTACATCACCAGTCTGGCTGCTGATGCCAAAGATCCGGCGGTTATATATGCGGCCAGTAGCAGTGGCTCACTTTATAAATCGAAGGATTCCGGCTCTAGTTGGCAGTCGGCCAAATTCTTTAACAAACCGGTGCGTTACGTGGCGGTATCTTGGAACAATAGCAATCATCTGTACGTAGCGCTGGATGAAGAGGGGCTGTTGAAGTCCGTTGACCGGGGTTTGAACTGGATCAATACTACCGAAATTAATAGTAAGGAGATGCGTGGCATTACCAATTTTCATGAATTAAGATTTTCACCATTTGACTCGGAAACACTTTATTATGTGAGTGATTATGGTATAGTATGGTCTTCTGATGGTGGTACGACATGGCAGCCCTTGAATCTACTTACGCCGCCAGCCTCTGCCTACATATACAGCTTGGCGATCGGTCATGAAGACGAAGATGTGTTGTATTATAGTACGATCGATACGCTGTATAGCTCACGCGATGGCGGCCAGAGCTGGCAGACGAAAAGCCTGCCAACTTCGCGGACACTACGGGTGCTGCGCGTCCGTCCGGGAACCAATGATATTTTGTATGCCGGGGCGGGTAAACCGATAAATTAATATAATATTTTTAAACAAATTTATGGACTCAGATCAACTCAAGCAGGATTTTAATGACAGTCTGCAAAAGGCACAGGCATTTTACCAAAACGAATTACGTTCCTTGAAGACCGGTCGAGCGACGCCGTCGATGATAGAGAGTTTGTCGGTAAATTGCTATGGTTCGGTCATGCCTCTGGTGCAATTGGCCAGTATCAATGCCCCCGAGCCGAGTCAGCTAACAGTCAAGCCGTGGGATAAGACAAATCTCAAAGACATTAACAAAGCTCTGGAAACGGCTGATTTAGGAGCCACTTGTAGTATTGATGGCGATATAATTCGGGTACGATTTGCTCCACCTACCGAGGAACGCCGCAAAGAACTGGTGAAAAAAATCAAAGAGAAGTTGGAGGAGACGAGAGTAAAGGTTCGTCTGGCCCGTGACAAAGTTCGAGATGGATTCAATACTCTCAGCACGGAGGGTGAGATGTCAGAGGATGAAAAGTTTCGTCTATTGAGTGAGGTGGATAAAAAAACTAAAGAAACAAACGAAGCTTTGCAGGCTGTGGCCGAGAAGAAAGAGGCTGAAGTAATGACTATTTAAATATGCTGTTAACTATTGTTATATTCGTAATAATTCTGGGGCTAGTAGTGTTTATCCATGAACTTGGCCATTTTATGGTGGCGCGCTGGTTTGGGGTTAAGGTGGAGGAGTTTGGCTTTGGCCTGCCACCGCGGCTATGGGGTAAAAAGTTTGGGAATACCATCTACTCGATTAATTGGTTGCCATTGGGCGGATTTGTTCGACTGAAAGGACAAGATGGTGATGAGAAAGATGAGAGAGACAGCTTTGCCGCTAAGCGTCCCTGGCAGAGGATTACCATTTTATCGGCCGGTGTCATAATGAACATCGTATTGGCGATCGTAATATTTAGCATTGGTTACATGATTGGTATGCCTAGCGCGGTGTCGGATACCGAGGGGGCGGTAGCGGTCAGCGAACGTCGGGTTCAGATTGTCGATGTCGTACCTGACAGCGTGGCGGTTGAAATCGGTTTGGTACCGGGTGATGAGATTTTACGGATTGATGGACAGGATATTTTCACCACCGAAGAAGTGACCAACTATATTAGGAGTGACGAGGATAGATTTTTGAATTTAGAAATTGGTCGTCTGGGAGAGGTAGTACAGTTACAGGCCAATTTAGCAGAGCAAGAGCGGGCTGAGTTAGGAGTTTATTTGGCAGAAACGGGAGTCGTGCGTTATGGTTTCTTTCGTGCTTGGTGGGAAGGAGCGCGCGCGGCGGTAAGTCTACTGGTGCAAATAGTGACTGTTCTGTACTTGATGTTGCGTAACTTGATCGTCGGGGGCGCGCCGGTGACGGAATTGGCCGGTCCGGTGGCGGTGGCGGTATTGA
>JANLIN010000001.1 GCA_024654345.1 Candidatus Komeilibacteria bacterium | reverse complement strand
ACCCCTGGGGTTGCCAACCCCAGGGGTTGGAATCTGTTATAATATATTCGTATGGAAAACCCTCTTTATTACATTTTGCGACCTTTGACCATATATCGGCGCGCCGATGATTATCTACGCGAGCGGTACGGTCTGAGTGTGCTATTTCCGCTTGCTTTTTTGGGTTGGTTGTCTTTGAGTCAGATTTGGTTGCCGGAGTTTGATCCCTTTCTGATTCATCCCGGTGGCATAGACTGGCTGCGTTATTTTACTCAAGCGATATTTCCCCTCCTGATTTTAGCGCTGTTTTTGAGCTGGGTTGATCGCGGTAGGGTGGTCCAAAATTATGGTGGCAGTGGCAAAAAAGGTTGGGTTTATTTTAGTGCCGGCGCTTTGTCGGAACTGGGTCGGCGCGGTTTCTATATTTACTATGCTCTCTTATTCTTGTTAATAGCCAATGAATTTTTCTTACTGACCTCACTGGTTGTCATGGCAATAGTTTGGCTGTTGTTGGTGGAACATGACAATTGGTTTAAATACTATAGTCGGTGGTTGGCGGCTTTTTTTGTTGCCGGCTTTCTTACCGATGGATTTACGGCCAAAGCCAGTATTGAATTGCTCATGGAAAAAGCGGTGGAATTCTTGGAACTACTAGCTCATCAACCAATCTTGATATTCATTGCTGTTTTTACAATCGGGGTGGCACTATTGAGAGAGGGGCCGGTATATTGGCGAGATGGAGTGATTGCTAAGGATGTTAGTCAGATAGTCGGGCGAGCGGCGATAATGGCGGCGTTGGCTGTGTATGTTGTGCCGCGACTAGTGAGTAGTTTGGATTTCAATGAAATCATCGCCTATGAGCATTTTTATTTTTTTCTGGGAGCGTTGTTGGTGGCCAATATTCGTTTCAAAGACAGAGAAATGTATCTCAGCGGTGCCGGCAAAACCTTATACTTCATTTTTGGGTTAATGATGATTTATATACTGCTCAACTGGGGCTTGTGGCCGGTGATATTGGCGCACCTGGTGTTTGATGCCGGTCGCTGGGCGGGGACGAATTTACGTCGCTAAAACCCAGTCTCTGGCGAGAGGCTGAGTTGGACCCCTGGTTGACCCTGTTTTAAACCGCTATTTTATGCTAATATAGAGGGGTCTTGGGGAGGGTATTTTTTTACAGTATATCTATAAATTATGCATTTTAATTGGTACGGTTATAGCAGTTGTAAGCTACAGGAAGGCGGGGTTACGGTGGTCATTGATCCCTTTAAGGAAGGGTCGGCCAAGTCGCCACGGATGGCGGCGGATTTGTTGTTGCTATCACAGCCGGATTTTGAAGAAGCAGCTTCTTCTGTCAGCGGTGATAAATTTCTAATCAAAGGCCCGGGTGAATATGAGGTCAAAGGTATCTTTGTCACCGGTCTGCCGATCAACGGTCAGACACTTTTTTATATCGATGTCTTTGGACTCAAGGTAGTCCATCTGGGCAGGATGAATAAATCCGATCTTACCGATAAGCAGCTGGAAATGGTGGAAAATTGTGACGTGCTAATCATTCCGGTCGGTGGTCACGATACTTTGAATGAGAAGTCTGCCGCCGCGCTAGTGAATCGCATCGAACCAAAAATAATTGTACCGATCTGTCACCATGTTGCCGCCTTGAAAGACAAGTATGATCCGATAGATAAATTTAAAAAAGAAGTCGGTATGAATGGTGAAACAGTCGACAAACTATCGATCAAAGTTAAAGACATCCCACAGGAAGAAAGTAAACTTTATATAGTGGAGGCCAGTGTCTGATGAAGCCTGAGCAGAAGAAACTCTTTCTGCTGGTGGGGGGGATTCTGAGCATTATTATTGTTGTTTGGATTGTGCTTTGGCCGTGGGTTTTTCGTCCGACGGGCAGTTGGGAAGCGGCCAAGCCGCCGTTGGGTGAAGAATGGAGTGAGCTCAAGACTCAGGTCAAAAGAGATAGATT
>JANLIN010000122.1 GCA_024654345.1 Candidatus Komeilibacteria bacterium | reverse complement strand
CCGACCATAATCATCACCACCGCTAAAACAGCCACTAATCCGACACCATAGTTGTACAGACCGGCAATATACTCCCCAATCCACGGCACACCGCATTCTACCGCTTCGCCCTCACCTTCAGCACAGGATATTTCGGTAAATCTTTCCATCCCCGGGATTTTCACCTGTAAGTCATCAAAGGGATTCGTCACCTTTGCTCCCGTGGTAGCGCTGGACGCCCCAACCACAACCGGCGCTATCAGCGATAGCGTGGTTATCAAGAGGCATAATATTAGTATATTTTTCTTATTCATCGGACGAAAAAATATTTTCTCAGTTCTTACAAAGTTCAAGACTTGAGCAGTTAACCGATTTTTATAAAGAATCTCTTCCCTTTTTGCACTACATCACCTTTTTTAACCGTGGCTTTGCTGTCCTTCGCCACTTCATCATTGATCTTAACGCCACCCTGCTCCACGGCTCGCCGAGCTTCAGTCTTGGAACTAACAGCGCCGGACTCTACCAATATCGTTAGTAAATCAGACCGCGTAGATTTGAAGACAGGTATCTGACTTGGCTTTTGTTTATCGCTGAAGATTTTCACAAAAGTTGCCTGCGCTTTTTCTGCTTCGCGCTCAGAATGATAAAATCGAACCAACTCATAACCAAGCTTCATTTTGATATCACGTGGATTCGAGCCTTTCGCCAGATCAGCCTCATACTTTTTCACGGTATCCATCTCCACTCGAGTAGTTAATACAAAATAGCGGATAATAAGATCGTCGCGCAAAGACATCACCTTACCGAACATATCGGCCGGTTTATCCCAAAGGTTTATGACATTGCCCCAGCTGGAGCTCATTTTGCGACCATCCAAACCTTCGATTAAAGGATTGGTAATAATATCTTGCGCCGGCTGTCCATAGTGACGTTGTAGCTCGCGACCAGCCAGTAGATTGAAACGTTGATCCGTACCGCCGACCTCTACATCGGCTTTGACTGCCACCGAATCGTAACCCTGCATCAACGGGTACAGCAATTCTCGCAGTGAAACTCTCTTGCCACCGTCAAGTCGTTTTTTGATATTCTCGCGCGAAATAAATTCGTTGAGAGAGAAGTTATCCGCCTGTCGGCCCACCTCATGGTAATTCAGTTTCTTCAACCATTTACTGTTGAAATGAACTTCACATTTTTTGATATCTATCACCTTGCCGGCCTGTTTTATATAATCCTTCATGTTTTGCTTAACCTGTTTATCAGTCAGCATCGGTCGCTCACTATCCTTATCCGAGGTATCGCCGATCACACCGGTAAAGTCTCCCACGATAAAAACTATCTTATGCCCCAACTGCTGAAAGTCTCTCAACTTCAGCAACGGAATGGACCGGCCAATATGAAGATTGGGGCTGGTAGGGTCAATCCCCAGCTTAACACGCAGCTTTTTACCGCTTTTCAGCTTCTTACGCAGGCTGTCACGATCAATGACCTCATCAATCCCTCGCTTGAGAAGCTCATCAATCTGTTTATCTGTTCTTTTATTTGCCATAAAAATATAGTTGCTTCAATATTATACCATAAATTATGTTATTTAACCCTCTGAATACCACTGTATTAAGCAAGTCATCGCCCATTGACATATAGTATCTCGCTTTGCTAATATTCGAAAGCTCTTTTACAAATCAAAATAACCTTATCATACATTTTCAAGCGGAATGCTTGAGTAATTTTGGCGGAATGCCAAAGGAGGAAAAATGAGTACCAATAAAAAACGGCTCTTTGAATTGATCGAAAAATTTCCAATTATCCATGATATCCGAGAGGGCTGGCGTTACTCTGCAGAGAGTAGCCGTTATAAGCGTGTTCCGGTCACTGACGTGATCGTACTGAGGGCAGACGAAAGTTTCATGTATCGGCAAGAGCATGATATAAAAATAGATGGCGGTAGTTATCTTATCCGCGACGGCATGGAACGAGGAACGCGCGAAACTTATCTTATGGCCGTTGATATTAACCATACCGAAATAGCCAGACTTAAATGGTCAGTAAATCCCTTCGAAACATACGCCAAAGACGTTTTCGGAGCTATCGATCCGGAAGCTGTCAAATATCTCCTTTGGGTAGAGGTTAATGACTGGCACAACGGTCCGGCGGATGAAAACAAGGGGTTGTTTGGCACCCTTATACGTAGAGAGCTCTATATCACAATATACCAGCAACATTCCGAAATGACGTTCACCACTCTCATCGGCAGCGCGGAACAAAATTACTACCGCGAACGTAATGCCTATAAACGCCTGCCCGCGGTAATGAGTGACTTACCTGGCTTGGAGCGAGCACTGAAAGAGGGTGGCCGCTTGCATGCCTTTCGGTCGGGCGGAGGTTTGCGCGTTGTCAGAATTGATAGGAAAGACAAATGCATTGGCTATGGTGAGCACCCGCATGTGGAAGAAGCTCTTATCCACGCCAATAGTGACTACTTAGCAGGTCAGCGGGAATATGAAGACACTTATGGTGTACTGTACACGCACTACTTAACGGGAGACTCAAAGGCGACTAATATTCTCGATGCCTGGATCTTACAAGGCCATACCTTTGATTGCTGGATGGACAGTGATCTGATATCATTTCAGCTCCGTGGAGCTGTCCAAGTTCAAATTCCAGAATGGGCAAAAGAACTCACCAAAAAAAGACCAGGTCGGCCAGTACGTTGGTATTGTCGTGGCATTATCTATCAAACTATCTATGACAAAGTTTTTCCGAACGGATCATATGGCTATTCAACTAAAGTCATTAAGCAGAACAAAAATAAAAAGACCGATCCATGGAATTATAACGTTATTA
>JANLIN010000106.1 GCA_024654345.1 Candidatus Komeilibacteria bacterium | reverse complement strand
GTAGGTTTGTTGTAATGACTCTGGCTCCGGCGCGTAATCAACTATTACTTTGAAAGGCTGACCCTGCTTGATGAATTCCATCCTACCGGGCAAACCACTGATGGATTGCAAAGCGGTGGCGGCGGTATCGAAGCTGACTCCTTGTGAATAAGCAACGGCCGTGGCGGCTAAGACATTAGCCGCTTGGTATTTACCCACTAGTTTTATAATGAAGGATACGTCGTTCAATTTGAAACGACTGCCATCAGCGGTCAGTTCTAGTTTTTCCGCCTTTAATGTTTCATCGACATGACTAGTTGTGGAGGACTTGAAACCAAAACCAATCTTCTTATCAACGGGGAAGTTTAAAAAATCAGGGGCATGTTTGTCATTCAGGTTGGCCACAATAATTTTGGGAGTTTTGTTACTTTTTGTCAGATGCTGAAACAGTTTTAGTTTCGCTTTCTTGTATTTGTCAAACGAACCATGAGCCTCAATGTGCTCTGGTGTTAAGTTGGTAAAGACGGCGACATCATAGTCAATGGCGGAGTGGCGGTATTGCGCGATACCTTCCGAAGAAGTTTCGATAATGGCGTAATCACAGCCGTTATCTATCATTTGTTTCAATAATTTCTGTAGCTGAAGTCGACCGACCATGGTCATCTTGGCATTGTTCAACCAATCTCGGTCGCCATCGCTGAAGCTGATAGTACTACTAAAGCCTACTTTGAAGCCGGCGGCTCGCAAGAGAGTGGCTGTTAACAGAACGGTGCTGGACTTGCCGTTGGTCCCTGTGATACCTATCACCTTCAATCGCCGACTAGGATGTTGGTAAACAAAAGCGGCCAACTTGGCTAAAGACCAGTGGTATATGCTTAGTACAAATCGGGGCGTTCGGTGGCGGATGAAATTTTTGGCGTTCATACGATTTTCTTGATCAGTCGGTAAATCTTATACCAAAAATTTTCATAAACATAGTCATAAGTGCCAAGGTATTCCAAGGGGTATCCACCGAAGCCTTGTTTGAAGCGTGTTATGCCCTCCCAGGCACTTGCTTTTGGAGTGCCGGGGGGCGCAATACCCCAAAAATCGTAGGTTGTGTACCCATTTTCTTGAGCCCACTTGATTTGCTCCCACTGCAACAAGTGTGGCGCCATTAGCTCTCTGAGCGTGTTTGAAGATCCACCGTGAAGGTAAGTCACCGTGTCACCATAGTTGATGACCAAATTTGCTACCAATGTTTCACCCTCATATTCCGCCAACCAAACACTCAGCTGATTGAATTTTTTCAGCGTTTCGAAGAGACGGTGATAATACTTGGTCGGCCAGATTTCAAAGCCGGCCCGGGCGCCTGTCACTTCCGCCAATTCCACAAACTTTTTCAGGTCGGCTTCTTGGTTGGACTGACGAATAATGACACCTTTTTTTTCAGAGAGTTTGATGTTGTATCGATGCTTGTGATGCATACCATCTAATATCTCTCTCAGATTATGACTCAAGTCCAGAAGCCAGGTGTGTTGCGGCTGAACAGGGTTGGTTTTTTCCAAAGGGAGAGTTATCAAGGCGTCCTCGCGGGTATTGTTATCCGGCTCCACGCGGAGAAATATTTCATTGGCTCTTTTTGTCGCGTAACATATGTCACGTGTTTTACTCAGTAGTAGTTCGAGGATTAGCTGTTGGGTGTCTTTGGAAAGATTGGCGGTAAAAATTGGCCCCCGGGGTGAGTAAAGATAGCTTTTATCCATTCGTAGCGGGTAGCCGATAATTTGAGCGGTGGCTAAAATCTTGTCGCCCTCTTTGAAACCGAGTCGCCAGACATTCTTACCCAGCTGACGGTGAAACTCTCCCCAGGCCCAGCTTTGCAAAAACTGAGCGTATCTTTGTCCCGCTACAAAATCTTCATAAAGATCCTTGTCTTCTTCGTAAAATTCAACAACCCGCATTATTTCGAGTTAATTATCTTGAGTGCCGCTTTGATACGGGCTTGAGAACCGTCAATATTATCCGGTAATTGTTGCAAGGTGTTTCTAATAGTGGCCGCTGGAAATCCTAATGCTTCCAGCGCGGCGAATGTATCTTCATCACCAGCTTGAGTGATATTCACTCGACCAGTCGCATCAGCCAACAGACCGAGTTTATTCTTCAACTCAACGACGATGCGCTCGGCGGTTTTCTGTCCAATACCGGATACCTTTTTGAGTAGTGTGGCATCGCCTTTGAGAATAGCCTGTTTTATATCATTGAGTTTCGCCATCGACATTACAGCCAACGCCGATTTAGGACCGACGCCTGAAATACCTATTAACTGCTGGAAAAATTCCAGCTCGGCCAGAGTTTCCAAACCGTATAGGTCGAGTGCATCTTCTTTAATATAATGATGGGTATAAAAAACAGCTTCTTCGCCCTCTTTGGTTTTCAGCAACAGCGGTTCGGTGGTATATACCTTATATCCAATGCCGCCGTTTTCAAGAATCAAAAAACGGTCCGTTTTAGCAATTGTTCTTCCTTTAAGATAGGCGATCATATAGGTAATAATAGCAAATAATGCGTACTTTAGAAACCAATCACAAATTCCGCGTCCTCATCGATTTCTTTTCTCTTCAAATAGCACGGAAACTCACGGGCATATTCGGTAAATATGCGTAAATATTCAAAGTGGCGAGGTGTGTATTTTCTGCCGGATAGATAGTCGTGATGCGAGCTCCAAGGCCAATCTTCCATCTTATGTGCTAATTTATGTTTAATCGGGTTGAGGTTAACGTAGTAAAGTAATGTTTGAAGGTACTCCTTGTCGTCAACTAACTTGGCATTGTAGCGTCCTTGCCAAACATGGCCAATTCTCTCCCAGGCACAATTAAAATATTTGGCGTAACTATTGCAAAGATTACCGACGGCGGTCGCCAGACCCCTGGGGTTGGTGGTACGTAATAATAGATGAAAATGATTGGGTAAGATGCAGTAGGCTAGTACTGTGAGGCTACTTTTTTCGGTATATTCCATGATTTTGAAGTAAAAACGATTAAAATCATAGGAACTTCGGAAAATGGTCTGTTTATCAACAGAACGATTATAGATGTGATAGATGGAATCCTCCTTTATTTCGCGTGATTTGGTCATAATAAAATAAAAAAAGTCTGCAAGGGTGCGGACTTATTGGTATCTAAACATATATTGACTGGCAATGCAAGTACTCCATACTACTTCCATACTACTTCCAACCCCAGGGGTTGCCAACCCCTGGGGTTGGAAGTAGTATGGATATATGAAATTTGAGCT
>JANLIN010000090.1 GCA_024654345.1 Candidatus Komeilibacteria bacterium | reverse complement strand
AATGTTAATATTAATTTATTTTGATTATGTCAATGCGCAAAGGCAGTATTTCCATGACGGGGCTGATTGTGATCTTAATAGTCATTGTCGTCGCCGTCGGAGTCCTTATTTATCTTGACTCTATCGGTAAGTTGGGCGCGCCGGAGTCGGTGGTTGCGACCAATCAAGCGGACACTCCACCCGAGACTCAAGAAACAGTTGAATTCATCAGTTACTCAAGTCCGGACGGCATCTACCAGTTGCAAATACCAGACTTTTGGCGCGGGGAAGAACGCGCCGGTGCTTCAATATTTTACAGCTATCCCGCCAGTGAACAGCCAGCCCAGTACATGAAAATCGAAGTCGCGAAACAGCCCAATCCGAAACGCTTAACGGCTCTTGATTGGATGACAGAACAAAAGTTGGATGTCAGTCAGGCGCAACCGGCAGTATTAAACCCGGCCCAGGGTTTGGCGCTGATTGAGGATAATAGCCAATCCAATCCCAACGATATATCGGTTAAATTGTATGTCCCGGTGGATGAACAGATGTACATCGTGACGGCCCAAAGCGAGGGTGATATTCGTGACGTGGCGGTACAGTTTTTTAACGCTATTCTAAACAGCTGGCAATGGGTGCAGGCGGTAGAGCCGGTGGAAAAGGTGCAAGCGGCCGCGACCGCGCCGGAGGCCGGTACGCCGGGCACGCAAACGCCGGAGAGTGTTACTGATGATACAGAAGAGTCTGATGCCCAACAAACAACCGACACTGAGCCGATTGCCGATGATGAAGAGATAAATCCCTAGAATTATGGCGGATAAACTTGTTTTAGATCTGGAAACTAAAAAAAGCTTTGACGAAGTAGGAGGTCAGAGAAACGCCCATCTATTGGGTGTTTCTTTAGTTGGTATTTACTCTTATGACCGAGATGAATATCGTTCATTCCGAGAGTCCGAATTTGCGGAAATGGAAGAGTGGCTACGCAAAGCTGGCTTGATCATTGGGTTCAATAGCAAGCGCTTTGATTTTGAAGTTTTACAGCCGTACTTCCGATGGAAGCTCAATAAATTGCCACACCTGGATATTCTGGAGGAAATACATAACACTATCGGACATCGTTTAAGATTGGATTCAATTGCCACGACGACATTAGGAGAGGGTAAATCTGGCAATGGACTTGATGCCATATGGTATTACAAGAATAATCAATGGGACAAATTGGCACGGTATTGCCTAGATGATGTCAGAGTGACGCGGGAAGTTTATGAATATGGACAGCGACACGGCCAGCTTTGGTACGAGGCGGCCGGGAGACGCGTGCCGATTAAGGTGCGTTGGGCGACGGAAAATACGGTCAAAGACATACTGAATGAAGCGATGAAATTTGGCAGTCGTATCCGTATTGAATATCTAGCGACGGATAATAATAAAAAACGAGCGCAAAACGAAATTGACGTGCGTGAGATCAAGGGGGAGAAGTTGATGGGCTTTTGTCATTTAACCGGCCAAGAAATGCAGTTGGAAGTGCCGAGAATATTTACGATCGAAATTTTAGGACAATCCCAGTCTTTTCAGGAGTCTCTTTTTTAGTTCCTAGCTTTTTTATTTTTGTTTTCTGGCGGGCGATAAGCCCGTTTTTTTTGCGAGTGCTCAATTCATAAAGCCAGTTAACCTTATTCTAATATTACTATAATACATTTGTAATAAGAAATTTAATCTGTTAGTCTAAAAATATGATTATACTTATTGTCGAAGATGAGCATAAAATAGCCTCTTTTATACGACGAGGCTTGGAAAGCGAACACTATACCACTGAAATCGCCTATGACGGGCAGGATGCCCTTGATAAGGTGACGGTAAATGACTATGATTTGATTATCCTTGATGTCATGTTACCGAAGTTGGATGGCTTCGAAGTATGCAAGCAAATTCGTAATATGAAGCTGGATGTTCCTATTCTTATGCTGACAGCCAAAGAGTCGGTTGAGGATAGAGTCAAGGGACTTGATTATGGCGCCGATGATTATTTGGTAAAGCCATTTGCCTTTGAGGAATTGCTAGCGCGGATTCGGTCATTGCTGAGACGCGACAAGCCTATTAAGCATGACATTTTGCAAGTTGGCGATTTGATACTAGATCCCGTATCACATGAGGTGGCGCGTGGAGGTAAACAAGTTGATGTGACCAGTAAGGAGTATCGCTTGCTTGACTACTTGATGCGACATGCCAATCAAGTCTGCAGTCGGACTATGATCGCTGAACATATTTGGGGATATGATTTTGATCAACGGAGCAATGTTATTGATGTTTACATGAACTATCTACGAAAGAAGATTGACGGCAAAAGGCCGAATCGGCTCATCAAAACTGTGAGAAACGTCGGTTATAAAATTACCGATAAATAAGTTTAGTCGCCATTTATTTGGGTGTGAGAAAAAAATCCCCAACTTATTATCATAAAGATTTAGTGGGTATGAGCAAAAGCACTATAAGTAGCCGGTTTACCACTACGGTTCTCAAGAGCACGGAGAAGATTCTCCGTGGTCTACTTAATTCCATGAATGAGCCATTTTTGGTGGCCAATAAAAAAGGTGAGGTTGAATATATTAATAATGACGCGGAAATTTTTTTGCAGAGTCTAGGCGTAAAGGTTGACAAACTTACCCTGGAGCGTTTATTCCGCCTATTCAATTTTGTGGATAATGATTACTTCTATTACTGGCAAGAGTTGTGGCAAAAAAAAATCTCCTACTTTACCATTTGCCAGGGGAAATGTGATACTTATTACGAGGTACGACTCTCCACTATGCAGACGAAACCCCTACCACTGGTGGTGCTGGTGCGTTTACGTGATGTTACGGAATCCATGATTGAGCATCTAGATAATCGCCGAGTGAGTGACTTTAATGCTCAGGTTTTGGAAACCGTTCCCGACAGTATTATAGTTTTGGATAAAGATGGTAACATAATTTTAGCCAATAAAGAGTATTATAAGAGCATTGAATATAGCTCAACCGATGTTATCGGTACAAATCTCTTTAAGACCGATCTTTTTCTTGCTCATCATACGCTCCATGGCAGGTTTAAAAAATTATTGCATGATGGTACGCCTGTACAGATTGAGAAAATATCTTATCCTTCCAAGCTGGCGCATAAAAATTTTTACCTGGCTATCAAAGCTGTGCCGTTACGAAGTAAGGTCGGTGATGTTATTGGAGCCTTATCTATTGCGCGTGATATAACAGAGTTGGAAGAGGCGTATTTAAAACTAGAAGAGCTAAATCGGAATTTGGAGGCCGTTATCGCTGAAAGAACAAATGCACTCAAAAGAACAAATGAAGAGTTGGCGCGAGCCATCCGTGTCAAGGATGATTTTATGAGTGATGCCTCACATGAATTACGCACCCCCCTTACTATCATAAGGGGTAATATAGAGCTGGCCATTCGGTCCTTAAAAGGGCAGATGCCGGAGGAGCTACATACAATAATGGCCGAGGTCAACAGGATGACGGCGATTTTACGTGATATTACTTTTTTGGTCCGGGAGCCACAAGTTGAACAGCGTTTAGAGCCAGCCAAATTCAGTTTGGATGAGACAATTCAAGGAATGCTGATGGGGCTGAAAATATTAGCCCAGCAAAAAAATGTGTATCTGTTCAGCGAACTTAAGTATGGTGATGTGATAGAAGCCGATGAGAGTAAAGTGGAAAAATTGATATACAATCTGGTCGTCAACGCTATCAAATACAATCGACGTTCCGGCTGGGTAAAAGTCAATACATATGCCAATAATGGCCATGCCAAAATCGTGGTGGAGGATAGCGGTATTGGTATTAGCGAAGATAAGCTACCCCACATATTCAACCGTTTTTATCGCGTGGATAGAGCTCGATCGCGTCAGCAAGGGGGTAGTGGCTTGGGACTAGCGATTGCTAAGACCGTGGTAGATCTACACGGTGGGAAAATAGAGGTTTTTAGCGAGGAAAACAAGGGCACTCGATTTGTCATCACCTTGCCCAGGAAGCAGGGGAATACTAAGAGTGAGCAAAAAAGTCTAGTTTAATTTAAATTTTAGATTCCAGTGGTATAAAACTACCACGAGGGATGAATTAGACCAACTCTTGCCTGGCTGCTTATTCATTTTTAGCACCATTTGCGCAAGTAAGGAGTATTCATCCCTCGGCACGAACAGTCTCAAGTTAAGTACTTAAAAATTAAACAAAAAATATGAAAACGTTAAGACTTACCCGTGACTTGTTGGTATATATGGGAATATTATTCATATATGGCCTGGCTCAGGTAGGCTATGTTTTTTTCCGAAGCTTCAGACAATTTGACTAAAAAAACGCCGTTGAGGATAAAATCCGCAGCGGCTTTTTAATTATCCGCAAAGTACCCGAGGCACTTCATGTGCCTCGGGT
>JANLIN010000089.1 GCA_024654345.1 Candidatus Komeilibacteria bacterium | reverse complement strand
CCAAAGTGAAAAGCAAGGCCAACAAACGGGGCGGCCAGACGGTAAACGGTGCTATTTTGTGACCGAGCCAATATACATAGGTAATAGCCGGCGGTTTTTGGAGGAAACTGTTTTCGTACAATGATATCTCTTGTGTCAAAAGCCAAGCATTGTAAGCGTATTCACCCTCATCCCTTTCAAAGGGCATCAGCAGACTATTCCAGTAGATAACGGTGGTCATGATTAAAAACAAAACAACCAAACCGATTGTGGAAAGGCGAGGGCGTCCAATTTTGCCGGATCGATCGATCATTGTCGTAAGAAAATTTTAAGTTGTTTATTATAATCTCGCGTCAGTGGTGAGGTATAGAGATGACAACAGCTCTCGGCGATATTATTATATTTATAATCCATTATGGGCAGACTTATCACTCGATAATCATCTTTTTCTAAATAATCAGTGAAAATATCCTCATGACCGGTCCAGTCGCGTCGATAGATGATCACATCTGGCGACAGACCTCTGTCTTCTGCTAGATTGTTACCTACATAGCCCACAATGACGCGACTTTTTAGGTAATACATGTAGACCTGCTCCTCATAATTGGTAGCTATGATCAAATCGGATGGATCTTGATAAACGCTTTTTAAATATTTCACGGCGTAACCGGTCGGACCATAATACCGGTTTGTAAGCTGAGACCAATAGCCGCTAATATATTCCCAGCGCAATAGAACGCCGAGTAGGATCAATACCCCTATCATTGTAGCATAAGCGATTTTATTGAATGACTGGGAACCTATTTTATTCAACTGCTGAATATTTATAACGATACTCAAACTGATGATGATTAGAATCAGTAGTCGTAATTCAATAAAGTATCGCTCAAAAAGAAAGGGGATACGTGCGATTCCTAGCAGGTAGACCGCAAATAAAAGGCACAGGAACAAAAAAAGCTTTTCGGCCGAGTTCCAGACTTGATGTTCTCTAAATTTTAATATCAATGTTATAGCCACTGTTACGATCAGTAGATAGAGTGACCCGGTTTGGCTAAGAAAGGTTATAATGGCGCCAATATTATCGAGATAGTCAGAAAAGCCAAAGTTAAACTGTTGGGCTGTAACACGGGCAATGAAAAAAGTTTCATATAGCCACAGTAGGGGTAGCCCACTGATGAGAGAAGTTAGCCACGGCCACCACCGAGGCCACTGTCGGATCCACGATCGCTTCCAATTTTTACTAGTCAGATAGTCTTGGAGCCAAAGATAAAACAACCAAATGGCGGCGGTGGCCACAAATATGAAGAAAACAGGTGCAAAGGTATTGTAAAGAAGCCAAAGAGCAAACACCAATAACCATTTATAAAGACCGGTATTTACTTTTTCTTCAATATATATTTTATAAAAAAGAAATGATAGATAGCCGATCAAAAAAATCACCAAAGGATAGTAACGCACTTCTCGTAAATGTAGTGCTATGTTTGGTGTCAGCAACACAAGTGTCAGGAAAAGGATCGCCCCAATGAATTTTTGTTTTCTTGAGGCAAAAACTTTTGTTATTAAAAGCGCGAGTAAAAAGATACCGGTTATACCTATTAACGCAAAGGGCAAACGGAGGAGCGCCGTTTTAATATGAAGCTGGTCACTGAGGTTGGTTAATTTATCAGCCGCCGCCGCTATGTAGTATTGCGCCCAACCGTGCGGGATAAAGGCGTCTATACTTTCTTTGACACCGAGGGTCAAATCCGGATGAGGCATGTGGTAGAGTGTGTTGGCCCCCAATTTTGGTTTGGGATAGCCATGTTCTTGTATACTGCGGCCGAACATGGCGGTGTCCGCTTCATCATTCCATAGCAGGGGATAGCCTAAATAGCTGAGGGTTGAAATAATAAGAAGAAGCGCCGCCAATACTACGACTATTTCCATCCAGCGCCCTTTTAAAAAAAATATCAACCTATTCATTATCATTTATCTCATAAATAAGATAAGAGACATTATATTGACCGGTATTTAATTCATTTATTCCTATGCGTATGGTGGAAAGTTGAGAGTCCGACGCGGTAGCTTGCATGAAATGATATTTTTCCGCTATCACGCTCATAATATTTTTCGCCAACTTGGATGCCCTATCGTCAGTAAAATCACTAAACATGTAATTGGGAATGATTATCAAGCGTGGACGCTCTCGTATCAAGTCGTCATAAAATTCATTCACATATTCAGTCAAATAAGGCGAGGGAATGGTGATCGGAAAATGATTGATAAATCTGGTCACGGATTGCCGGCCGCTCAGATAATATATTTGTGGCTCCGAACCCAGTACGAGTATTTTCTCTTCGGCAGTAGTTTGGGATTGAATATAAGCAGCGACGTTAACAGCGTCTATGTACAAGGTATTGCCATAAATCCAGTAGCTGAGTTTATTTGGCGTCAGGAAATACTGCATTTTAATAGGCCATATCATTACCATGATGGTGACGGCTACTATCAGCAAGCGCCAATGGAGCTGCTGCGATTTTAGGCGGGCAATGATAGTGGTCAAAGAGCCCGCCCCGGCCAGAATGAAGAAGGGCAATACTATAAAATAGTAATGGCCGCTGGGAAATTTATAAACGGTGATTAAGCCCAGTAGACACAGTACTATATAAAATAGTATATGCTTCCCTTTGAGTAGCAGACCGATCGCAATGTAGATAAAAATAAGCCACCAGTGGGTCAAGAAACTTTTTAAGAACCTCAGCAGGTAGTCGATCTCGGCGGAGAAGACTTGAAAAAAATACAAAGGGAATATAACAGTGTTCTCCCAGAGCGCTGGCAAAATATTTTTTTGCACGAAATAAGCCAAGCTTATCAATAAGACGCTCAGAGATCCAAGTCCGATCAAGATGGCTTGAAAGCCAACTTGTCGAAGATTACCATTTTGGCTGTGGTGACGACGTAAGGCATATAGCCATATGAAGAGCAAAAGTAAAACACAAGTGGGTTTTATCAGGATCGCGATCATTCCTAATGCGCCTGATAAAATCCATGGCCATTTATGGTTGTTATTCACATAGTACAAAGAAAAGAGGGTAGAGGCCAGTAGCGGGAGTAGTAATAATTTTTCCGCACTGGTGACTTGCGTCAGCAGGTGAGGGAGGGTCAAAATGGGGACAGATAGCCAAGCGGCGATATGAGCGGCTCTAGCGCCCCATTCTTTCTGGGCGATCAGGGAGATGATCAGTATCGTCAGCGCCAATGAAATGATCCCCATTATTCTAATAGGTACAATCGAGTGGGGACTGATAATAGTCGGTAGAGTATACAAGTAGTACAATACCGGGGGCTTAACATCATAAGATGTGGAATATGGTGGATTATCATTTGTCAGCTGCCAAGCGGTGTAGGCATAAGACCCCTCATCGCCGTGCATGGGCATGGCTAAAGAATTCCAAGTGGAGACAATGAAGAAAATAGTGATACCGATCACTGATATTACCGACCACGGACTATATTTTTTAAACGTGACAAGATCGTACAGTCTCATTTATTTTCTAAAATTTGTGAATAACAGGGCCATCAGATTCTAGCTACTTCTTCTTGGCCAGCCAAAGTCGGTGCCAATGACGCAGATACTGCCATGAAATCAGCCAATTTATCTTACTGGTACCGGCTTGTCGATTCGTGAACGTGTAGGGGATTTCCTTTATTTTTAACTCCGGATGTCGGACCAGAATTTCCAGCAATATCTTGTAGCCTAGTGGTCGTAAAGACTGCCAATCAACGGCCGCCTTTCTTATCAGAAAAAGTCCGCTCAGGGGATCGCTGACGTGTTGGGTGAGATAAACGGCGAGCTTGGTGGCAAAACGCGACATCAGGTAACGATGTCGTGGCCATTGCTCCACCATACCGCCCGGTAGCAGACGACTGCCAATAATAAGATCGTGCCCAGCAAGATATTGAATCATTTTGGCTATTATGGATGGCGGATGTGACAAATCACCATCCATGACCAAGATATATTCCGTGTCAGCGATATTAACGCCATCGATGACAGCGGTGGCCAAACCGCGCCGTTGTCGTCGGAGGTATTGAATAGAGAGGGGTTTAAGCTGGCCGGCGGCCGCTAAGGTGGCGTCTTTAGTTTTGTCATCCGGTGAATCATCAACTATCAGAATAGAGCTTTTGACAGTATCCAGTGAGGCGAGGACTTCTTTTAGACCGGCCAAAACCAAACCGATGTTTTCAGCTTCTTGATAGGTGGGTACGATAATAGTGAGTGAAATCATAATTTTTTTTGCGCTACTACCAGCATTTCGCCCGTGATAGGATTAGAAAATTCCCAATTCTGCCAGCGGCGGGGGAGTAGTTGATAAATCCGGCGAAACAGAGGTCCAATGATGGCCAAGTTGTATTTCTGAAAATAAAAGTAATAATAAGCCAAGCTAAATCTCTTGCGGTTAGGTTTTTTTATAATTATCTCAAAATCGGCCGAACGCAGAATATTGGCCAGTGACTGTTTGTTCCAATAGATCACGTGTTCATACTTATATTGAAACCAGTTTTTTCCCCACCAGCGTCGGCTGAGACTGTCGCTGTCGGGAGTGATGATAAAAAGATACCCACCGGGGGCAATGATTCTCCTCAACTCGTCAAAAAATGGTCGTGGGTGAGGGAGGTGTTCGATTAAATCTGTCAGGGCAATTATTTTAAAAAAGTTAGCCGGATATTCGGCCGAAAGCAAATCACCGGTATGAATTTTCCCCGGATGTCTTTCCTCCAAAATTCTTGTTACGTGGGGGGAGATATCTAAACCGTAAACATCATAACCTTGTTGACAGGCAACATCCATAAGATACCCGGGCCCCGTGCCGATATCCAGAAAGTGTCCACCACGCGCCCCCGAAATATTCAACAAGGTTTGCAATTGCTGTTCAAAGGCGCTGGTTTTAGCCTGACCAATCGTGTCGGCGGCCTCTTCCAGGTCGGCGGCCCAAGTAGCATAGTTCTCGTTGTAAATATAAGAGCGATCGATGTCATAGTCTGATAAAAAAAGCAGGTCACAGGTGGAACAACTCACAAGTAGTGGCTTGTGGGCGTCTTTTTTTTCCTGCGTGTTGATATTGCCGATCTTTTTTATCTCCGGACTTTTGCAGGCAGGACAGATCATGACTATTTTTTGAATATAAATTTAACCGCTTCCCAGACCGTACTTAGACCGTAGCGTAAGCTACGGCGGAAGTTGATACTGGAAGCATCGGCAAAATATCTGACCGGCACCGGAATATCGCCCATTCGGTAGCCGGCCTTAACAATGGCAAACAGCATTTGACTGTCAAAAACAAAGTCATCGGAAAGTTGGCGGTAGTCGACTCGCTCCAGAACCTCTCTCTTATAAGCGCGCATGCCGGTGTGCCACTCTGATAAATTCTGACCCGTTACCATATTTTCTAGTAAAGAAAGAAGGCGATTGAAATAATATTTATATTTAGGCATACCGCCATCCAGTGCCTCGCGTCGTGAGCGGATACGAGATCCCAGCATGACATCAAAGTAACCGTCTCGGATAAATTCGACAAAAAATTTAATGAGCTTCGGATCATACTGATAGTCAGGATGCAACATTACTACTATATCGGCACCATGCTCCAGAGCCACGGTGTAGCAACTCTTCTGATTGCCGCCATAGCCGCGATTGTCGTAGTGACGCACGACTGTCAAGCCCATTTTTTCGGCCACTGCCAGAGTGTCGTCGCGACTGTAGTCATCTACCAATATTATTTCGTCCACATATTCGCGCGGAATATCGCGGACAGTTTTTTCTAAGGTTTTGGCGGCGTTATAGGCCGGCAAAACAACCACTGTTTTTGCCATAGGAGTTCATAAAATATGAGCTTATTTTAGCATAAAGGAGGGATACGGAGAAGCCCGGGCTCCTATATAGGAGTCCGGGCTTCTCCGGTAGCGCCGTCGCTGTGCTTCGGCTGCGAGACAGATTTATTTAAGTTGTTTATAAACGATATAAGAATAAACTATAGGCGCTAACACCACTATCAGTAAAGTGGGTATGAACAGGTTCATGAACATATCTTCCGCTATCCAAGGTGTTAATAACAAGATTATTCCTGCGAGGACAAACATTTTACCGCCAAAACGTTGTGTTTTATTCCAGACCGTTTCATTGGACAGTGCCCACGGTGTACGAATTCCCATAAACCAGTTGGATTTAATCTTGCCCATGAAGTTACCGATTATGATAAAGAACAGTCCGATGGCCGGAGGAACAACGATATTAATAGCTATGTCATAGCCGACCCCATTTAAACCCGTGAAAAAATATAGCAACACCATGAATGCTATGAGCAGGTTTTTTATGATGTTGTAAGTAGTGGCAAATCCGGCATAGTTATCTTTCTTAGGGTCCAGTTTAGGCAGATAAAGAAACATAATATAGATCAGTGTGATCAATCCGGGAAAGAAAAAAGCGGCAAAACCAGCTCCCGAGTAGTTATCTGGTTCACCGGCAAAATTCCAATGGGTGGCGACTTGATCCGGAAAGTTGGCATAGAAATAAAAGCTAGCCAGCCAACTGACGATGATTAGTGCCCAGGGTAACCACTCCTTTTTTAAATTTAATTGCATAAGATTAGCTAAATTATTTAAAATGATCAAAGTAACTAGTCAGCACCTCTTCAAGAACACTTAAATTCAGAGAATATATCTGTTGTTGACCTTGTTTGCGCGCTGAAACCAGGCCGGACTCTTTGAGAATACTCAGGTGATGTGAAAGTGTGGGAAAAGTAATCTCGAAACGATCAGCTAGGTCGCCAGCTGATAGATCAGTGTCCTTTAAGATGTGGAGTATCTCGCGCCGGGTCGGATCGGACAAGGCCTTAAAAGTGGAGGATAGAGACATTTTGGTATTATTTAGATGCCTATCTAAATAATACCACCAACCCCAACGGTTGGCAACCCCAGCCCAGGCCTCTCGCGAGAGGCTGGGCCAGGGGTTGGTGGAAGAGCTCCTGTATAGTTAACAGGTGTAACCGTATGATACTCCAAATGTCACCGTATGGTGTTAACTGTACAGATCCTTGCATTATTTCCACAAATGTACTATTATAATCCCAGATGGCCCTCGGAGGCCGTTTTTGAAACCTTTCATTTTCTAATTTTAGCTAAAATGAGCGCTATTCTACAGTATTTAAAAGACAGTCGGACAGAACTTAAGAAGGTCGTCTGGCCAACCAAAAAAGAGACCATAAAACACACCTTGATAGTAATCGGCGTGTCCTTATTCGTCGCCGTCTTTTTGGGAGTGGTGGACTATATTCTGACATATATTTTGGAACAATTCATTTAATCTAGCTAACTATGCCAAAACAAACATCACATCAGGGTCGGCGTTGGTATGTCCTTCATACTTATTCTGGTTACGAGGAAAACGTGGCTCGCAACCTACGTCAACGTATTGAGTCCATGGACATGGAAGATAAGATTTTTGAAGTACTAATCCCCACTGAAACCAAAATCAAGATCAAAAATGGTAAGCGTCGCACCATCCGTGAGAAAATATTTCCCGGTTACGTTTTGGTTAGCATGATCGTAAATGATGATTCATGGTATGTAGTGCGCAATACACCCAATGTTACCGGCTTTGTCGGTACGGCTACCACGCCGACGCCTATTTCAGATAAGGAAGTATCTGATTTACAGAAACGCATGGGAGTCGAAGAACCAAAATACAAAGTCGATGTTAGCAAAGGAAGCCCCGTCAAAATTACAGATGGACCTTTCAAAGACTACGAGGGTAAGGTGGCGGAAGTGGACGAAGGACGTGGTAAAATTAAGGTGCTGGTTTCTATGTTCGGTCGGGAAACGCCCGTCGAATTGGACTTTCTACAGATAAAGAAAATCTAAAGTGGCGCAAATGCTTCTATTGCGACCAACTGATTTAGTTTTTTTAAACAATATTCATTATGGCAAAAGCAATTAAAACAGTTCTCAAATTACAAATACCGGCCGGTAAGGCCAATCCGGCGCCGCCAGTGGGTCCGGCTTTGGGTCAGCACGGGGTGGCGATCCAGGATTTCTGTAGCAAATTTAATGAAGCTACCAAAGATAAGGGCGGTGACATTATTCCGGTGGAGATAACGGTGTATGAGGACAGAAGCTTTGATTTTAAGCTCAAAACTTCTCCTGCCGCTGAGCTTCTAAAGAAAGCCGCCAAGATACAGAAGGGCTCAGGCAAACCTTTACAGGAAAAGGTAGGTAAGGTGACCAAAGATCAAATTCGGCAAATAGCGGAAACAAAAATGCCGGACTTAAACGCTCATGATATTGAAGCCGCTATGAAAATTATCGAAGGGACGGCTCGTCAGATGGGTTTGGTAGTGGAGAAATAAAGAGTATCAATTATTGTGGTGACGACAGGGAGGACGACACCTTCGGTCTCACTGATATATTTTAAAACTAACAAAACAAATATATGACAAAAGATAGTCTAATTCGCACAGTATATCTTTATTTATTCGCTCTCGTGGGATTGGCGGTGTTGGTCATCGGCTTGGGCCAATTGGTTGATCTGGCTCTCAAGGCTTGGGTGTTCACATATGCCGATAATTCAGCTCAATACTCCTACGTGGAAAGACCATTATCGCCGAGCGTGGATTATGAAAAGCAGCGCATGGATGAGTATCAGCGCTGTACCGATGTCTGTCAGCTTTCGGAAGCGGAGAAAACTGCTTTGGCACAGTGGGCTGAAGATTATGATACTTGGCGAGAAAATATGATGAAAAACGAACAAGTGGACTATCGTCGTCAAGAAAGAGAACGCCAGGCGTCACGTGGACTTTCCATGGTGATCATCGGATTACCTCTTTATCTGTACCATTGGTCGGTAATAAAGAAAGATCGTCGCGCCGCTAAAATTACTTAATTCAAGGTTTTTGGTTGTAAGGATAGCTGTCAGGTATTGTGACTTGATGACTCGCTCTTCGGCCCGAGACCATAATACGTGGGACTTCGATCTGCTTCGTCAGCGAAGGTTTGCACCACGAAAGGAAAATTATATGTCAAAAAGAATGAAGGTTGCTAAGGCAAAAATAAATGTCCAGGAAAAATACGATTTGCCAGAAGCGGTTAAACTGGTAAAAGAAACCGGGCAAGTTAAGTTTGATGCGGCGGTGGAGATTCATGTTCGTCTCGGTATCGATGTCAAGAAGTCAGATCAAATGGTGCGGGGAACTATCAAATTACCTTATGGCACAGGTAAAACCAAGCGAGTAGCTGCCTTTGTCGGGGCTGAGAAGGAAAAAGACGCCAAGGAGGCCGGCGCTGTTTTGGTTGGTGGGGAAGATCTGATCGCGCAAATAAAAAAAGATGGTAAGACTGATTTTGACGTCGCGGTGGCTACTCCAGATATGATGTCGAAGCTCGCCGTGATTGCCAAAACATTGGGGCAAAAAGGTTTGATGCCCAACCCCAAGGCTGGGACTATCACCACCGATATCAAAAAAATGGTGACGGACTTACAGCAAGGATTGCTTTCCTTAAAAACGGATGCCACTGGTAATCTACACGCGCCGGTGGGAAGAATTTCCTTCGCGGAAGATAAGTTGGTAGAAAATGTCACTGTCTTTATGGACGAACTGAAAAAGATGAAGCCGGACGGTGTTAAAGGTAGTTTTATACGAGCTGTCTATCTGACCTCAACGATGGGACCGAGCGTGCAGTTGCAGCTTTAGAGAAAGAGAAATAGACAAATAAGTACCCGAGGCACTTGCAAGTGCCTCGGGTACTTATGGGCTTTGCCCTTTATAAATAGGCATAATTCTGCTAAAATGAAAGGGATATTTTTAAAGCAAAACAATGGAAAAAAATCACCAACTATTGAGCTGGGATGAGACATTTATGCAGATGGCGCACTTGATTTCTTTACGCTCCAAGGATCCGAGCACACAAGCGGGTGCGGTTTTAGTTGACCCCCATAAAATTGTCGTCGGTTTGGGTTATAATGGGTGGGTACGAGGAGTGGCGGAAGATGACTTCCCTTGGGAGAGAGAGGGTGATTTTGTGACGACTAAGTATGCTTATGTGGTCCATGCCGAGGAAAACGCTGTTTATAACGCCAATAAGGACACGGTTGACTGCGCGGTTTACTGCACTCTTTTCCCCTGCAATGAATGTTGCAAAACCTTGATTCAGAATGGAATCAAAGAGGTTGTCTATGCATCTGACAAATATCACGATGAGCCGGTTTGGCAGGCGGCCAGAAAATTGCTTGATAAGGCCGGGGTCAAATATCGTCAGTATGAGCCGGAATTTATGATAACTTGGCAGCCTTTAAAAAAAATTGAATCATGAGCAATAAATTTGTTTGGTTAGTGGGGATGTGTGGTGCCGGCAAGAGTGAAGTCGCTAAGTACTTTACCGATCAGGGATTTTCTTACATTCGTTTCGGTCAGATCACTCTCGATGAGGTGGCTCGCCGCGGACTGGAAGCCAATGAGGCAAATGAACGACCCATTCGAGAGGAGTTTCGTGAAGTCCACGGGCCGGCTGCTTACGCAATTTTGAATATTCCCAAGTTTGACGCCGCTCTCCAACAAGGCTCGGTGCTGGGGGATGGATTGTATAGTTGGTCGGAGTACAAATTTTTGAAAGACAAATATGGTGATACTATGGTGGTAGTGGCGGTCTATGCTTCGCCGGCAACGCGCTACGCGCGCTTGGATGGGCGAGCGCAACGTCACGGGGAGGACCCCAAGAAATTGTATCGTTCTTTTTCACCAGCCGAGGCGAGATCACGCGATTTCGCGGAGATAGAAAAAATTGAAAAAGCCGGACCGATCGCGATGGCTGATTTCACCATTGTGAATGAAGGCACTATCGTCGAGCTAAAATTAAAAATCACGGAGGTATATAATAAAATAATAGCGTGAAACTACCGATAAAAAAATTGCATCCGGCGGCGACAGTGCCGCAGTATAAAAGAGCGGGCGACATTGCTTTGGATATCTATAGCTGTGAAACCAAGACGGTGGCGGCTGGACAGAGGACAATAATTTCCACGGGTATAGCGGTGGCGATTCCGATCGGTTATGGCGGCTTGATCTGGGATAGAAGCGGTCTGGCCGCCAATTACGGTCTGACCATCCTAGCGGGTGTGATAGACTCCAATTATCGAGGAGAAATAATGATAGTGCTTTTCAATACCACTGACCAGGACTATAAAGTCCAAAAAGACGATCGAGTGGCACAAATGATTATCCAACCCATAGTCAATCCGGATATTGTGCCGGTCGATGATTTGGATAGTACCGAGAGGGGTGAAGCGCGCTTTGCTAGTACTGGACGTTAGATAAAATTATTATTAATAATACTTACTCCTATGAAACAGTATTTAGATTTACTGAAGACCATTATGGAGGAGGGGGTGGATAAGGATGATCGTACTGGCGTGGGCACACGGAGTATTTTTGGTTATCAGATGCGTTTTGATTTACAGAAAGGCTTTCCTTTGTTAACGACCAAGAAGGTGCATATCAAAGCTATTATCCACGAGCTTATTTGGTTTGTGCGGGGTGATACCAATATTCGTTATCTAGTACAGAACGATGTCAAAATATGGAATGAGTGGCCGTACCAGAATTATTTACGCGCCAATGATCTGGAAACAACATATCCCAAATATAGTGAAGAGTGGAAGGAAAAGCGGGATGAATTTGTGGAAAAAATCAAGAATGATGAAGATTTTGCCCGACAGTGGGGAAGTATCGGACCCGGCTACGGTAAGCAATGGCGGGACTTTGAAGGTGTGGATCAGCTCGGGAATGTTATCGAGAGGATCAAAGCAAAGCCTAATGACAGACGTTTGATCGTTAGCGCGTGGAATCCCAAAGAGGTGGATAACATGCTATTGCCACCGTGTCACTGCTTATATCAGTTTTACGTGGCTAATGGTCGTCTGAGTTGTCAGATGTATCAGCGCAGCGCCGATACATTACTGGGAGTACCTTTCAATATTGCCTCTTACTCCTTGTTGACAATGATGATAGCTCAAGTCGTGGGGCTCAAGCCGGGGGAGTTTATTCATACATTGGGAGATACGCATATTTATAAAAATCATAATGAACAGGTGAAGGAGCAGTTAAGTCGTGAGCCGCGTTCCCTGCCAGTGATGAAAATAAATTCTAATGTGAAAAAAATTGAGGACTTTAAATACGAAGATTTTGAATTAATCGGTTATGATCCTCATCCCCCTATTAAAGCACCAATCGCTGTATGACAATTCCTCGTATAAGCATAATCGCCGCGATCGATAACAATCGCGGTTTAGGCAGAGATAATAAGCTTTTATGGCACATCAAAACTGATCTGCAAAGATTTAAAAAATTGACCACCGGTCACACTATTATCATGGGCCGCAAAACGTATGAGTCGATCGGGAAACCACTGCCGGAGCGAGTGAATATTGTTTTAAGTAGGCGACCGGTGAATGTGTTGGATAACGTAATGGTTGTTAAGACATTGGAAGAAAGTCTGGAAGAGGCGAGTCGTCGCGAAGAGGAAGAGATATTCATTATTGGTGGGGGTCAAATATATTCTCAAACAATGGATCTAGCTGATCGTCTTTATCTGACCGTGGTGGATGGTGATTACGGAGCTGATACTTTTTTCCCCGCCTATGATATGTTTGATCGCGTTATTGACCAGAGAGAAGAAGAGGAGAATGGTATAAAATTGACTTTTCTAACCCTAGAAAGATAATGTTACAGCCAATTACAGTGGAAAGATTTTTAGCCGCATCTGTCGACTATCGTCAGGTATTGATTTTTTTGCGTCGGGAAGGAAAAAAAATTGAAGAAACTAAACTCTTGATTTACGAGTACAATACCACTACCGGTACAGTTTCTATCAATGTTTCTGAGGCGGAACTAAGTACTGTTTGGCGGCCAAATCAGCCTGGCGACGCGTACGGACTGGCTGTCAGTTCAAATTCGGAGGAAGTTGATGATTGGCAAATATTATTGCAGAACCTGGATTTTAAAGAGACTTGTCAGTGGGAAATGAAAAGAGTATGTTATCGCTACCACGGTGTAAACGTTTATTTAGATAACATACGTGGTGTTGGTTTGCGAATATCATTAAACAAGCTCATTGATAGTCGTATCGCGGAAACGCAGGAAAAGCACCTTCGCACGCAGCTTGATCATCTTTTGGATCAAAGTCGAGCACAAGCACGACCAACTGACAAAAGTAAAAAAATATTGGGGAACTATAGACGGACCTGGTCAGCGGCTATTAAAAAAGCTTATAAAAAAATCTAGTATGAATAATTTTGAGGCTATTATCGGGCTTGAGGTGCATCTTCAATTGAGAACAAAATCAAAGCTCTTTTGCGGCTGTGCCAATGATGGAGAGGACAAATCTCCCAACACCACTGTTTGTCCCATATGTATGGGCCATCCCGGTACACTCCCGGTCATGAATAAACAAGCCTTTGACTGGGCGATTTTGATGTCCTTAGCTTTGAATATGGAGATAGCTGAACATACAAAATTTGATCGGAAGAACTATTTTTATCCTGACTTACCCAAGGGATATCAGATAAGTCAATATGACGAACCGATAGGACGTGAAGGACATTTGATTATCACTGTGAACGGTCAGGAAAGACAGATTGGAATAGAAAGATTACACTTGGAAGAAGACGCCGCCAAAAATATTCATGCGGCTGATAAAACCCTAGTTGATTATAACCGATCCGGCACACCGCTGGTAGAAATCGTATCCAAACCCGACCTGCATACGCCGGAGGAGGCAAAACTGTATATGCAAACTATACGTCAGATTGCTCGCTACTTGGATATTTCTGACGCGGATATGGAGAAAGGTCATCTGCGTTGCGACGCCAATATATCATTGCGTCCTAGCGGTGAGAATAAATTGTATCCGAAAACAGAGATTAAGAATATCAATTCTTTTCGATTCGTTGAGAAAGCACTTGTTTTTGAAATAGACAGACAAAAACAACTATGGCTGGCGGGTGAGGCACCGGCCTATCAATCAACACGTGGTTTTGACGCCATCAGTGGTGAGACTTACCTACAGAGAGAAAAGGAGGAGTCATCTGACTATCGTTATTTTCCGGAACCGGATTTGCCATCGTTTGAGATTACCAGCGGACATATAAAGGCGATCAGAGACCAGCTGGTGGAGTTGCCTTATGAGAAAATCAAACGTTTCCAAGAGCAGTTTGAACTTAAAGTCAGTGATACTACTATCTTGGTAGATGACAAATTCACAGCAGACTTTTTTGAAAAGGTTATAAGTGAGTTACGAGCCTGGTTGGAGTCGGAAATTGGCGGTGAACATGAGGATATCTGGGAGAATAATAAAAAGAAAGTCGTGAAATTAGCGGCTAACTGGCTTATCAACGATGTTTTCCGTTTACTGAAGGAACAAAAAAAGGACCTTTCTGATAAACCGATAACCGCTGAGAATCTGGCTGAATTTATTACCTTAGTTTACCGAAATAAATTAAATAAAGCGGCGGCACAA
This sequence comes from Candidatus Komeilibacteria bacterium, assembly GCA_024654345.1. Taxonomy (GTDB): domain Bacteria; phylum Patescibacteriota; class Patescibacteriia; order UBA1558; family UBA1558; genus JANLIN01. Next base: position 1,347 of record JANLIN010000089.1, on the reverse strand, counting down.
AGGGTATTGGCGGCTATGATTACCAACGGATCTGATCCCACCCACGTGATGGAAACGGAGGATATAGGAGTTGTTGAAGCCGGTGAAGAACTGGAGAAATACGTAAATCTGGTAGTCGAGGCCAATCCTGAGCAAGTTGAGCTATATCGCGCCGGTAAAGAAGTGGTATTACAATTCCTGATCGGGCAGGTAATGAAACTAACCAAGGGTAAGGCCGATGCGGGAGAAGCCGCCACGGCTATTAAAAGCAAAATAGATGACTAGAAAAGGTGTATTTATCAATTTTGAAGGTATAGACGGTTGTGGCAAGGACACACAGATTTCACTGCTAACGGCGAAGTTGCAAAATGCGGGAAAGCAGTTTTTCGTGGGATTGGAGCCTACCTATGATTCGGAGTACGGACTTAGGATCAGGAGGATCTTGAGACATGAAGAGGCGGCCCCGTCGGCCACTGAGATGCAGCAATTATATGTTCACGATCGACATTGGCACGTTGACCGCTTTATAAAACCGAATTTGTCAGCCGGTGCGATTGTGGTGGAAAATCGCTATATGTTTTCTACGTTTGCCTTCGGAAAGGCTTTTGGCGTTGATTATGAGCTAATGAAAAAGTGGCATGCGGACCTACCGGTGCCTGATTTGACTTTTTATCTCCGCCTGCCCGCCTCTGAGGCGGTGACACGAATAAAAGGACGTGGTAAGGGCGTGGATTACTTTGAAAAGCAAGAAAAATTGGAGAAAATTGCCAGTGCTTATGACCAGGTTTTGTCTGACTGGAAAGGAATTAAAATTGTGGATGGTAGTCAATCTATAGATGTCATTCATCACCAGGTTTGGGAGGAGGTAAGGGGTGTATTAGATCTCTAACTTGTATTTGCTATATTTTTTTCGATCGCGCGAGCCTTTTATCACATACTCGATAGTTTCACTGTCCCATTTTGCACTGTTTTCTGAGTTGAGAATATTAGGCTGGGAAACACTACTCCACGGCCAACTTTTGCTACCTGATCCTAGGTGGATCGTATGATTATGAGCAATATATATCTGAGCCCATTGTAGATATTCATCCTTATGGAGGAGTTTTGCTTTGAAGCGGCTGGAAAATAAGTAGCCAGCACGCTGGTAGCGGAAATTAAAATAATTTGTGTAACCGGTTAGTAAGCGGCGCATAAAAATAGTAATACCTTTGTCCACTAACTGCTCTAAACAGAGATGATAGTGATTTGGAAGGAGATTGTAAGCTGATATTTTTACTAACGGATCGCCGTCGAATTTTATAGGTGGCTGAGGCAGGAGGTGGCTGGACGAACCGGAAAATCCGGAGGTGTCCGGGCTTCTAAATAGAA